>CBFGOU010000260.1:0-6689 GCA_965650445.1 uncultured Oxalobacteraceae bacterium
GCCCATGAGTTTCCTGTCGGCGGGCGGCAGTCACCTGCTGTTTTTCATCTGCCCCCTGCTAGGTTTCAGTGCGCTCAGCGCGCCTGTCGAAGAATCCACACCTCCAAGGAGAGCCGATCATGCCGGTCTACGTCCAACATGAAGTCCTGGGCAACGTCCCCGATGTATTCAATGCCGAGGCGATCTGGCAGGCGCCCGGCCTGGCGCTGTTCTCGCGCCGCCCCAACCTGCGCGATCTGCTGGAGCGCTCGCCGCGCGAATACCGCGGACGCGCCGCCACCCGCTGCTTTTCCCACGTGACGCTGCTGCTGGCGCAAGATGAAGTCGACGACGACCGCCACCTCACCCGCGGCGCGCGGGTACGCGATCTGGCGCAAACGCTGGCGGCGCTGCACCAGAAGGATTTCGGCGACCTGCTCGGCAGCGACGACGTGCGCTACGACGTGATCGGCACCGAGGCTCTGGCGCCGGGCCAGATCGAGGTCAAGTTCGGCCACGCCGTCTATCTGCCCGGCGCGGGCGAAGCGCCTCTATATAGTGTGTCGGCCTCGAACGACGGCGTGGTATGGAGGCCGGTCTGCCCGCTCTACCCGCAGCAGCGGCTGGCGCTGATCGGCATCGATGCCGAATCGGCCAGCCATGCGGTGCCGGGCTGGCCGTTCGCGCCCGACAACGCCATCCTGCTGGTCAACGACGGCCCCGATGCTCCCATTGAGGTACAGGTAAGGCCCAAGCAGGCGCTCGAATGCACGTTCGACGCGGTCAACGGCTACTACGCCGTCAAGCCCAAGGGCGGCGACGCGCCTGCGCGCCTGCTCCTGAAAGTCGCGCGCCGGGCCGAGGCGGCGCCGGAGCGCCCGCCCGCCGTGTGGAAAGCGCGCGCCGCCGACGACGAGCAGACCGCGCTGCCGCTGCGCCCGGACGCGCCCGAGCCGGATGCCACCTATGCGCCGGTGGCGCAGCAAGGCGTGACGCTGGTGGCGCTGGCGCTACCGCGCCTGTCGCGCTACCGCGATACCGGCGCCGTGTCGCTCGACATCGGCTTTGACCGAAGCCTGGCGCTGGCGCAGCCGGGCCAGGCCGCCATCAGCTTTTGCGTGGACCGCGCCGACCAGCTGCACGCCGTGACCGGGGCCGGCCGCGAAGCCATCGGCGCGCCGGCCACCTTTACCCCAATCGACGGCGGCAGCGTGGAGATGCTGGCTTCCCCACGCGCCATGGAAGACCGCTACCGCGCCATCCTGCGCCTGCCGCATCCAGTGGCGGCAAGCGTGACGGCTGGCGCGCGCTGCGTATTCGGACGCGGCGCGCAGGCGCTGGCGGCACTGCGGGTGCTCGATTCGCCGCTGTTCCTGCACCACGACGACGGCGTCGAGGCGGCCAGCGCCGACCGTATCGGCCTGTCGCGCAATGCGTTCAGTATCGAACCGGCGTCCGGCAGCTACCGCGTCAAGCGCCTGAGCCCGACCCAGGCCCTGTATCACCTGGACGAGCAGATGCGTTTCGTGGCCATGGTCACCGACAGCACGGTGATCCCGGCCGGGCACCACCTGGTCGCGGGCCACTACGTGCTGCGTTTCGAGGGCTGAGCTTATGCCAACCCTGCCCATGCTGGCCGCCTTCGGCGCCGCCCTGGTGGCGACGCTCGTGCTGGCGGCGTTACTTACGCCGCATAGCTGGTGGCGCCGTCCCAACCTGCGTGCGCTGGCCATCGTTGTTCTCGGCACCTGGGGCATCGGCATGATGATCCTCGGCCTGCTTGAACAACCGGCGCAGGCGCGCCCGCTGACGGTCGTGGCCGGCGCGCGCTACCGCGTGGTGGACGACCTGAATCTGCGCGCCGCCACCGGCACCTCGGCGCCGCGCATCGCGGTGGTGCCCGCCGGCGCCGTCGTCACCGCCACCGGTCAACGCGAGGGCGACTGGTGGTGCCTGCGCGGGCGCGTCGACGGCAAACAGGTCGAAGGATGGTCGAGCAGCCTGTGGCTGCGCCGTGCCGACGAATAAAACTGCCATTGTGTTGTGTCGAGCGCATACGCGCCCGTGTCACGATTGACGCTCGCGCCAGGCGGCCCGTAGACTAGGCGCATGCCGAAAGATAGCCTGATCCTGCCATCGACCGCACAGCCGCGGCGTGTCCGGGTCCCGCTGTGCAAACCGCTGCGGCATGCGCGCTACCGCAATCTGTGGATTGCCAATCTGATCTCCAACCTCGGCACCTGGACCCAGACGTTCGCCTCGGCCTGGCTGATTGCTAGCCTGTCCACGAGCGCCTCCACCGCCACCCTGGTGCAGACCGCCAGCTACGTGCCGATCTTCCTGTTCGCGCTGTGCGCCGGAGTCATCGCCGACGCCGTCGAGCGCCCGCGCTTTCTGTTCTTCTGCAATCTGTTCATGGCGCTGTGCGCCTGCCTGATGGCGCTGCTGGTCGTCAGCGGACATGCCTCGGCCGGCCCGGTGCTGGCGTTGACGTTTTGCCTTGGCAGCGGCGCCGCTTTCATGTGGCCGGCCTGGCAGGCGTCCA
Source organism: uncultured Oxalobacteraceae bacterium (assembly GCA_965650445.1). Taxonomy (GTDB): domain Bacteria; phylum Pseudomonadota; class Gammaproteobacteria; order Burkholderiales; family Burkholderiaceae_D; genus Telluria_A. The sequence continues at coordinate 2,525 of CBFGOU010000260.1, forward strand.
TGTCCGGCCTGATGGAGCCGGACGAAGTCGAATCGGCCGCAACGCTCAATAACCTCAGCTACAACGTGGCCGCCATTGCCGGTCCCGCCCTGGGCGGCCTGCTGTTCAACTGGGTCGGCCCGGGCGCACTCTTTTTGGTCAATGCGATCTCGTTTTCCGGCCTGCTGCTGGTGTACTGGGCCTGGTGGCGCGACGGCGACTGCGCGGCGCCCGCACCGCTGGCCTTTCGCAGCAGTCTGGCACTGGGGATGCGCAGCGCGCTCGGCTGCCCGCGCTACCGCCACATTCTGGTCAATGTCTGCACGGTGTTTTTCGCCACCATCGCCTTCGCCGCCCTGTTGCCGGTGTTCGTGCGCGACGTGCTGCGCATGGATTCGGGCGTGTTCGGCCTGCTGATGGGCAGCCTGGGCGCCGGCGCGGTGCTGGGCGCCTGCGTGCTGCCGAGCGTGCGCATGCACATCGATAAATCCGTGCTGCTGTCCGGCGCCCTGCTGGTCTACGGCCTGATGCTGGTCGGCATGCCGCTGCTGCATTCGCTGGCCCTGCTGGTGCCCCTGATCGTGGCCGGCGGCATGGCGTGGTCGGCCACCGTGTCCACCATGAACGCGGCCGCGCAATTGTCGTTTCCGCAGCACATACGCGCACGCACCCTGTCGATCTACCTGTTTGTGATGGCGGGCGGCTATACCATCGGCAGCCTGGTGTGGGGGCGCGTGGCCGACGCTGCCGGCGTGCGCGCGGCGCTGGTGGCCGCCGGGGCTTGCGTGATCGTCAACGCCATCGTCCTGGCCGGCCGAAGGCGGGAAAACGCCATCTGATCGTGGCTTTGCGTGCGCGCCGTTTCGGCTAAGCTGTCAATATCGCGACCCATTCCGCTTGCCCCGATGACTGTTTTGCAACACCCCCTCGACTTCGGTCCTGCGCTCGATGTAGCCGCGTTGTCCAGCGTGGGCATCGGCCCGCGCGCACGACTGGAGAACCAGGATAATTTTCTGCTCATCGACAATGCCGGCAGCGCCAGTTTCCTGTGCGGCGAACAGCTGCGTGCCAGTCGCCTGCCGCACTGGACACCCGGTCACGCAAGAGTGGCCGTGCTGGACGGCATGGGTGGCCACGGACGCGGACGCGAGGTGGCCGAAGCCGTCGTTGCCGGCCTGCTCGGCGTTGCGCCGTGCGCCAGCATGGGTGCCTTGTGCCACGCGCTCGACGCTCTGCATTTCCGCCTGCAGGATGAATTTTGCGACGGCGCCAGCCTCGAGCGGCGTCCCGGCACCACCTTGACGCTGCTCGAACTCCCGCCCGCGGGGCCGGCCCTGCTGTACCACGTGGGCGATTCGCGGCTGTATGAAATCGCCCCGGACACGGCGGTGCCACTGACGGTCGACCATGTTCCCGCGACCGTGCTGGCCATGGAAGGCATTCTGGGTAAAGAGTCATGGTGGCAACAGGTGCATGGCGAACATCGCCCGCAGATCGCCCAGGCTTTCATCCTCGGCAACACCTTCGAATATCCAGCCGGGCTCGCGAACGGACTGCATCCGCTGTCGGACGACAATTTGCCGCCGTTTCTGAACGGGATGGCGGACCGGCGCACGCTGCAGCTGCAACCCGGCGTCACCTATCTGCTGGCCACCGACGGCTTCTGGTCCTGCGCCGAGCCGCTGGACTGGGTGGCGCGCTGGCCCGCATTGCTTGCCCGCGAAACAAGTGCCGCCGACAAGGTTGCCGCCCTGTTCAAGGCCATGCACACCAGCCCGCCAGCGCTCACGCAGCCGGACAATCTGACCGCCATCGTGCTGTGTCCCCGGCCACCATGTGACCAAAACGTTCCAAATGGAAAATAATATTGCACGGAAATGCAGTTTGGATGCCGCGATTGGTAAAAACCGCGTAAGCTCTCGAGACCGCAACGCAGCATACATACACCGGCCACGTAATGAAAAACTGCAGTAATCCTTCGCATCCACATTGCACCCTCTGGGTCATGCCAGGGGAGGATAGCTGCGCCAACGGTCATTCACAGCAAGCGGGGGCGCCGTCGAGCTACGCTCTGCTGAGCGCGCTTCGCCAGGCAAAAACACCGGCGGCGCCCGTGTCCGCGCCGTTCGCTCTGCCGCCCGCGCGCCCGGCGGCGCCCTATATCCCCGCCGACGCCCAGCCGCATCTGCACATCAGCGGCTTCGATCCGCGCGCCGCGGGCGGACGCCAGACCATCAAGGTGGAGCTGCGCGGCATGCCCGAAGGATGCTGCGCGCTCCTGACCATGCAGCTGCAATCGGCCTTGATTCCCGGCGGCACCGCGCGGCATACCCTGGTGCGCACCCTGCGCGGCGACTGGCGCGCGCTGTTCATCGAGTTTTCCTCGCGCGGCAAGGAGCACGGCCAATACCGCATCGATGTCGAGCTGTTCAGCCAGAACGACGGCCGGGTCGACCGCAAATGGGTCTCCACCATGGTGATCCTGGTGCCGCGCCCGGACGCCTCGCTGACCGATATTCACCAGACTTTCCTGTCCACCCATAAAAACGTGCGCGTGGTGGCCGACGATGCTTCCATTGCCCGTTTCGATGCCCGGACTGGCGGCAGCCTGGATATCGACGTGCACGCGCGCAATGCGTCGATTGCCAATATTCAGCTCGACGCCCGGCCCGGCAAGATCGATCTCGGCTTTTCCAGCATCGCCTGGGATGAAGATCTGGTCGAGATCGATTTGCCGGCACAGGGGGAACCCCATCCGTTTCCCAGCAGCGCCGCCTGCCTCGTCAACGCCGCGCCGGACGCCGGCGCGCAGCGGCAGATGCGCCTGTTCGCGCTGGACGAATGCGTGCTGGGCCGCTTCGAACTGTACGACCCCGACGCCGACCTGCTGCTCAGCCACTACGGCGACGACGGCCAGGACCGCGACGGCCTGACCCGGCGCCTGTCCGCGCGGCATGCAGTCATCCGGCGCGGCCTCCTGGGCTTTGAAATTGAAGACGTGTCGCGCTACGGCCTGCTGCTCGATGGTGTGTGGCCAGGCAAGCACACGCCGGTGGCATTGCGCTTGGGCATGCGGATTGAACTCTCGGCCAGCATCAAGGGAATCGTTGTACTCAGCGTCACCGCGCTGATGCCGCACGGCGTGATTCTCCACCGCATCGACCAGGGCGCCCAGGCCGAATGCTTTTATGTGCTCGAACCCGGCAAACACCCGGGCTACCCGCTGCCCACGTTTCCCGCAGCGCCGGCAGCCGCCGTCCTTCCGGTAATCTTTCACCAGAATGGAGGCTTTTGGCACCTCGATCCCTCGACCGGCCAGGAAACCGCGCTCGAACCCGCTGCCGCCATCGAGCGCCTATGCCAGATGCCGCGCCACACGCGGTTTGCCGCCGAGTCCTATCCCGAGTGCTGGATTGTCCGCAGCACGCTCAAGCATGTGCCTGCGGCAACGGCGGATATGTTCACCGCCTGAGCGGCACTCAGTTCGGCACCAGCACCAGGAAGATGAGCGCGGCGCCCGCCAGCAGTGCGGCTTGCAGCGAAAACACGGTCACGGGAATGCGAATGTCGTCCGGGATCCTCATGATGCACCTCCACTAAAGTAGCAGTCATATCAGTTGGATCACAGGCCTGCCCGGAAGTTCGCTCAGCCGTTGGCGAAATGTTCAGCCCAGGTCTCGCGCAACGCGGAAGCCGACGATATCGTTGCTGAGCGCGGCTGAAAAGCCGTTGCGCAGGGCCGAGCGCAGATAGCGCGGCGCGTACAGCCACGATCCGCCCCGCAAGATCCGGCGTGCGCGATCGCCGCCCTGCTCCCACGCCGCACCATTGATTGGCGCACCGTCGTAATTGTCGTGCACGGTATCCTGCACCCATTCCCAGACGTTGCCGTGCATATCGAACAGGCCCCAGGCATTGGGCGGAAACATGCCGGCCGCAGTGGTGCCCTGCCGAAACACGCCACGGGGACTGCCGTTATACGTGTAGTTGCCGTCGAAATTGGCCTGATCGGTGTTGATCGTGTCGCCCACGCTGAACGCGGTCCTGGTGCCGGCGCGGCAGCAGTATTCCCATTCCGCTTCGCTCGGCAGCCGGTAAGCCTGCCCGGTTTCCTCGCTCAGCCAGCGCACGTAGCGCTGGGCGTCGTGCCAGGTCACGCCCACCACCGGATGCTCGTCGGTCTGGC
>CBFGOU010000261.1:0-6683 GCA_965650445.1 uncultured Oxalobacteraceae bacterium
CCTGCCCTGGCGCGCCATCGAAAACGTGGTGCGCAATGCCATCAAGCATAGTCCGCTTAACGGCACGGTTGGCCGACCGATCAGGCGGCCATCTTCGCGCCCTTCTTCCGCTCCGATCCGACCTCCAACAAGTCGACGGCCACGGCCTGGGCCTGGCCATCGCCCAGCGCGTGGCGCTGGCGCATGGCGGCACCACCCGGCCAGCCAGGCTGGCCGGGACTATGCCTGCACCACGAACTCCGGTGCTGCCGAATCACTTGCTGGCCCCTTAAACAGGCATGGTACTTAATGCAATATTTTTGTAGCATTAAGCCCGCTCGGTCGGCATAATGCGAAGCGGGCAACTTTGGTGAGGCGGCAAATGGCTGTGATGCGAAGCGGAGAACACGAGGTTTATCTTCGGGCCTTGCATGTGTTGGGACGAAATGCAGCAAAAGCAGACACTCGGCTACATAACAGCGATGCGTCGCAGATCCATGCAGTCATCAGCTGGAGCGGGCGGATCTGGGAAATTACCGACCTTAGCCGGAACGGGACGTTTGTGGACGGACACCGGCTGTTGGCAAATGTAAAAACTCCTTTGCTGGCCGGCCAGTCAATTCGCTGTGCACTGGGAAGCGATTCGGTGTGGCAGGTCGTCGATCTTGCCGCACCCTGCCCAATGCTGCTGCCGGTCAGCGAACCCGGCCCCGCGATTATCCTGAATGAGTTTCAGTTGCTGCCGGATGATGCAGTTGCCGCTGCGTCGCTCCATTTTTCGGCGGCTGGCCAATGGATGTTCGATGACCAGAATGCCACGCGCGTGCTGCACGATGGTGACGAAATTCAGGTGGGAAAAACCGTCTGGCGATTCCTGCTACCGGCTCCGCTCGGCGGTGTTACCGACGTTCAAATCGACCCAGCACAAGCCTTTCTTTGGCCCACACTCGATTTTCGGGTCAGCCAGAACGAAGAGCATATCCGGTTGTCGGCCAATTGTGGCGGCGAGCAGATCGACTTTGGCGAGCGCGTGCACCACTATAGCCTGCTCACCCTGGCAAGGCGCCGCTTCGCCGACCACCAGCGTGGACTCGATGAATCCTCGCAGGGCTGGGTGGGGGTCGAGCAGCTTTCAAAAATGCTCGGCATCGATTCGAGCCATTTGAATATCCAGTTATTTCGCGCGCGCAGCCAGATCATGCGTGAGGAGCGCGAAAACCGCCGCCTTCCCGATGTCATCGAGCGCCGCCGCGGCGAGGTGCGACTGGGCGCCTGCCCATTCAGGATCACCCGCGGCCAGCATCTGGAGGCCCATTTCGATACCCGCGGCGCGGTGCCGCCGACCGCCCATGTTCCGGCCTGACCGATGAGCAATTCCGCCCCAGTCGAGACCGGATATCCGGTGGACCTGCCGCACTTCGATGCCTACCATTTACTGCAGGTCCTGGGCGAAGGCGGTAGCGGGACTGTTTTCAAGGCACTGCAAAAAAACACAGGAAAAACGGTCGCGCTCAAGCTATTGCGCGCCGGACAGCAACGCAACGACGAACAGCTCAGGCGGATGGAGGCGCGCTTTGAGCGGGAAGCGCATTTGGGGGCGCAACTGCATCACCCGCACATCGTGGGCTTGCTCGACAAAGGCAAAAGCGCAAGCCAACAGCACTTCGCGGTGTTCGAGTACGTGCCCGGTGAAACGCTCAAACAGTTCCTGGTACGCAAAGGGGCACTGTCGGCCGTCGAGGCGGGCGATTTGATGGGACAGGTACTCGACGCCCTGGCGTGCGCGCATGCGCAAGGTATTGCCCACCGCGACCTGAAGCCGCAGAACATTATGCTCACCGCTACCGGCACTCGCCAGCACGTCAAAATACTCGACTTCGGCATTGCCGCTTTCGTCCCTGAGCAACAGTCGCCGGACTATCGCCAACTGACCATGACGTCTGAAATGCTCTGTTCGCCATCCTACAGCGCACCTGAACACCTGCGCGGCGAAGCACCCACCGTGAAGATCGATCTGTATGCCTGGGGCCTGCTGTTTATCGAGTGCCTCACCGGCCGCCCCGCCATCGAGGGGGCGACACTGGCGGATATCTTTCACCAGCAGCTCAGCAGCGGCGAAGTGCCGCTGCCGCATGCCCTGCTGGGGCATCCCTTGGGTGACTTGTTGCGACGCGCCCTCAAGAAAGACCCGCGGCAGCGCGCGCACAGTGCCAGCGCACTCTACCAGGATTTCAAAAGAATCAACCTGGCGACGATTGTCGGTCAACTCGACGGGCAGCGGTTATCGCCAGGCCCGGACCTGCCGGCCGGCTCGGCGCCCACGACCGATGCGTCGGAAACCCGCCAATACGTGCCCGGCCAAATGGGCCTGGCTTACCAGCGGCAGCAACTGACTGTTCTCAGCTGCACGCTCGACGTGCTGACCACTACACCGGCAGGCACGGCCGATATCGAGGCCCTCGAAGCGCTGCAGCGCGATCAGTTAAGCGCTTGCATCGATACGGCCACCCGCTATGGTGGGCATCTGGCCGGGGGGCTCGGAAACAGCCTGCTTTTTTATTTCGGCTATCCCCGCAATGCGGAAGACGACGCGCGCCGCTGTGCGCGCGCAGCCCTGGAACTGAGCAGCCAATTGCGGCGCCGCAATAGCCTGCTGCAGGCGCAGGGATTTCGCGTGGACCTGCGCGCCGCCATTCATACCGGCATCGTGCATATTTTGCCTGGCCATTTGCCGGCAGGCGTGACGCCGAACACGGCTATGCAACTGGAACGGCGAGCCGCTCGGGGCGAGGTACTGGTCAGTGACACAGCAAGGCAATTGCTGATGCCGCATGTGCACTTCAAGCATGCCGGGGAGCACATCGACAGGAACGACGGCGCGACGCTCCCGTATTTTTCCATGCTCGGCGAGCACGAGGCGAACGAATCGTTCATGCTGCGCAGCGGGCAAAATTCCCGTCCCCTGGTCGGGCGTGAAGAAGAGCTGGCCGTGCTCGAGCGCGCGTGGTTGCAGGTGCGGCGTGGGCGCGGGCAGGCGCTGCTGTTGCAAGGCGATGCCGGGATCGGCAAATCCCGGCTGGCCTACGCCCTGTGCGCGCAAATACGGCAGCAAGGCGCGCTGGTGGTCGATGTGCGCTGTGTCCCTGAACACCAGAACAACGCCTTGCACGCGATCCTGGCGCTGCTCGACAAGCGGTTATTCCTGCGCGGCGTGCCTGCGCAACTGGCGGTACAACGCGTGCAGCAGGCGCTCGAACAGGCCGGGGTCGACCTGGCATCGGTATTGCCGATTCTTTGCGCGTGGCTCGCCTTGCCGCTTCCGGCGCAATTCCCCGCCCTGCCGTTCTCGCCTGAGCGGCAAAAGAACCTGCTGCTCGATGCCTTGTGCAGCTTGCTGCTGCAACTGGGCCGGGGCAAGCCGTTCCTGTTCCTGGTTGAGGACGTGCACTGGATCGATCAAACTGGCCAAGACCTGTTGGGGCGCATGCTCGCCCGGCTGGAACCGCATCCGGTGTTCCTCCTCATGACGGCACGCGCGAGCTTTGCCAAGCCCTGGATTACCCTGCAACGAATGCAGCTGGCCCATTTGAGCGAGCCGGCAGCGGGCCAACTGGTGCGCGCCATGCTTGGTGCTCATCCGATCGACGGGGCCGACCTGCGCCGCCTTTGCCTGCATACCGACGGGGTTCCGCTGTTTATCGTGGAGTTGACCCGCATGCTGCTCGATAAGGGCATGCTGCGCGAGCGCGATGGCGTGTACCAGTTGCACGCCCAGCTGGACGGCCACGATATCCCCGTCACCCTGCGTGACCTGCTCAGTGCACGCCTGGCGCGCCTGGCGGCGGCCCAGGAAACCGCCCAACTGGCCGCGGCGATCGGCCGCGAATTCGACTACGCCATGCTGCTGGAGGTGACCCTGATCGACGAGGCCAGCCTCCAAGCCGATCTCGAACAATTAATTGCGGCCGATCTTGTCAGCCGCCAGTGCGGGGTACAGGGCGACACCTACCTGTTCTGCCACGCCTTGATCCGCGATGCGGCCTACGACGGCATGCCAAAAAAAATGCGCGAGCAGACGCACGCGCGCATTGCGGCCCATCTCGAGCGCCGCGGCCCCGACGACATCGAACGCCAGCTCGCGCCGCTGGCGCAGCACTTCGCACTGGCACTGCAGTATGGCAAGGCGGTCGACTACGGCACCCGGTCGGGCCGGCTTCTATTGCAGCGTTCACTGGCCGACGACGCGGTCAGGCAATGCGAGATGGTGCTGGGCCTGATCGGCAAGCTCGACAAGGACGCCCAAGAGCCCGCTGAACTGGGCATCAATCCCATACTCACCAATGCCTACATGTCGAAATTCGGCTGGGCCGATGAACGGGTCAAGCAGCTGGCCGAGCATGCATTGCGGCTGGTCGACAATAGCAACAATGTGCACCAGACACTGCCGCTGCTATGGGGCCTGGCGGCCTACCATCATTGTGCCGGGCACCGCCAGGCCGCGCGCGGCGTGATCGGACAGTTGTACGCGCTGGCGCATCAGTCCGGCGACCGCGCCATACTGCTCGCCTGCCACGCCATCGACGGCATAACCCTGTGGGTCGATGGCGAGTATCTGCGGGCCCGTGAGGCGCTGCAGCAAGTACTGCAGCAAGAGGCCGCCCCGCGCGATGCGAACCAGATCGACATTGCCGGTCTCGACGCCCGTGTCTGGGCCATGGCCGGCATGTCTTGCCTGAACTGGTTCATGCTTGAAGACGAGCAAGCCGCGTTCGAGCAGGCGAGCGCTGCGGTCGCATATGCGCGCGCGATCAAGCACATGCCTTCGCTGGGCGTGGCGCTGATGTACCAGGCCTATAACTATCACTATGCCGGGGACTGCGAAAACGCCATGAAGGTATCGGGTGAAATGCTCGAGCTGGCACAGCGGTATGGTTTGCCGGCGATCGAAGGCTACGGCGCCATCCTGCACGCGTGGAGCCGCTCCGACCTGGCGATGGCCGACCAGGTCTTGTCCCAGCTGCGGCAACTGGGCCTGATGCTGGGCCTGACCTGCCTGGGCGCCGTGCCGGCAGAAATTGAGGCACGCGCCGGAAACTATGCCCAAGCCTGCCAGCGAATCGACGCCTGCCTGGCGCTATCTGTACAAACCGGCGAACACTATTTCGATCCCGAATTGCTGCTGCGCCGGGCCATCTATCGCAGCCATTGCAAGCTGGCCGACCCCGAACAAAGCCGTGCCGACCTGCGTCAGGCGATCACCCTGGCGCACCGCACAGGCATGCGCCGCTGCGAGCAAAGGGCGCGGGCGCAACTGGACCTGTATGCGTAGCGCACAGCGAGCGCAATGGCGAGCTGTTATTTACAACCACCGAAAGGGAATGATCAATGGAACTCAGCAATAACCCCGTGCCTTCCTACTACATGTCGGACCTGCAGTTTTCGCGCTTGTACGCCTTGGTCTACCTGGACGAACAACTCAGGGCCCACCCGCAACACGGAGCAATGTATTGCCAGTATATGGAGGACCGAATTGCCGAGCTGCTTGACTGGAGCGACGCGAAATTGCTCGACATCCTGGCCAAGGCGCTGGGTGGGGATCAAGCCTTCCTCGCTTTCAAGAACAGCATTCCAAATTCCGCCATGTTCAGCGAGCGCTATTGCGAGCACGCGCGCGCCCTGGTCCCCGCCCAGACCATCAAGGACGCGGTCGAGGAAAATCAGTTCTGGGCAGCGACCAATAGCATCGTCTATATCCTCACCATTCATGGCTTTGTCGCGCAGCTCAAAAATGACCACGGTGTCGTACTGCTCAAGAATCATTTCCACGATCCGGACATGCAGGCTGCAATGATGAAAAATATTGTGTTGAACATGATGTTCATCAAGCCGCTCCAGATAGATCCGGTGCCGAGCGTTCTGGACGGCTACAGCTTCAACACGCTGGACGACATCATCAACAACAAGAACAACCGGGCGATCACCCTGCCTTCGAACGCAACCTGCTGCTGACCTCTAACGGAGCAAACGACATGAATGAGAATGATTTTCCAGAGTATCTCGACGCGCATGGCTGGGCAAAATTGCTGGCCTATCTGTGGACCCGGCCTGCCTTTGCCTGCGAGTTCGAATCCAATCCAGTCCAGGCGATTTTGGCGGCGCAGAACGACGCACAAAACCCGATCGAGATCGAGTATGTTTTCGACCTCGACAATCCGCAACGGCGTACCAGACTGCTCAAGGTCCCGCCCAATCCGGGGTATTCGTTCGATGAATTGAATGATGCCATTCTTGGCCTGACGCCAATAGTGCCGATGAGCAGCTGGATGGTGCACGGCGTCGCACCGGCGCCGTAACGGCATGCCCGACTACTATCGCCTGAAGCGGCAGTTTGCCTACCAAGTGGTGGATGCCGCCAATGTGTATGTGTACAGCGAAACGCAGTCCTTCCATTTCAGCGGCAAGGCCTATCCGCTGCTGTTGCCGCTATTGCAAGTGGGACTGATCCTGCGCACCTTGCTTGCCGATCCGCCAGACGGACTGGCGATGGTCGAGGTGATGTACGCTGTCGAGACCATCAAGCGGCAGCAGCTGATCAGCCATGTTCCCGCCGCCGCCGATGAATCTGGCCTCGATGGCACGCCAGACGCCGTGTTTTGGGATAGCGTGGGGCAGGATGCGGACCTGGTACGGCGGCGCCTGCAGCG
>CBFGOU010000262.1:0-6676 GCA_965650445.1 uncultured Oxalobacteraceae bacterium
GGCGCCGCTGCGGATCAGCGATTCGATGGTGCGGCGGTTGATCTGGCGGCGGTCGACGCGCTTGCAGAAGTCGAACATGTCGGTAAACGGGCCGCCGGCCTTGCGCGCGGCGATGATCGCTTCGATTGCCGACTGGCCCGAACCCTTGACCGCGCCCAGCCCGTAGCGGATGTTGGTGACGCGCTTGCCCGTCGCCGATGGCGCTTCGCCTTCCGGCACGAAGCGGTAGTCGGAGTGGTTGATATCGGGCGGCAGCAGGGTCAGGTTGCACACGTCGATGCAATCCTCGACCAGGATCTTGATCTTGTCGGTGTCGTCCATCGCCAGCGACAAGTTGGCTGCCATGAACGCGGCCGTGTGGTGCGCCTTGAGATACGCCGTGTGTTAGGACAGCAGCGCGTAGGCGGCGGCGTGCGACTTGTTGAAGCCGTAGCCGGCGAACTTCTCCATCAGGTCGAAGATCTCGTCGGCCTTCTCGGTGGTGAGGCCGCCCTTGGCGGCGCCCTCGCGGAAGATCTGGCGGTGCTCGGCCATCTCCTCGGCCTTCTTCTTGCCCATCGCGCGGCGCAGCATGTCCGCGCCGCCGAGCGAGTAGCCGCCGACGATCTGGGCCATCTGCATCACCTGCTCCTGATAGACCATGATGCCGTAGGTCTCGGACAGGATCGACTCGGTGCGCGGATCGGGATAGTCGAACTTTTCGCCGTGCTTGCGCTTGCAGAAGTCGGGAATCAGGTCCATCGGGCCCGGGCGGTACAGCGCCACCAGCGCGATGATGTCCTCGAAGCGGTCGGGCCGCGCGTCTTTCAGCATGCCCTGCATGCCGCGCGATTCAAGCTGGAAGATGGCGACGGTCTTGGCCTTGGTCAGCAGGTCGTACGAGGCCTTGTCGTTGAGCGGCAGCTTTTCCAGCGCGAAGTCGGCGTGGGCCGGGTCGAGCTGCTTGATGTAGCGAACCGCGCGGTCCAGAATCGTCAGCGTGGTCAGGCCCAGAAAGTCGAACTTGACCAGGCCGACCGCTTCCACGTCGTCCTTGTCGTACTGCGATACCACGCCCGAATCGCCGCCCTGGGTGTACAGCGGGCAGAAGTCGGTCAGCTTGCCGGGGGCGATCAGCACGCCGCCGGCGTGCATGCCGATGTTACGGGCGATGCCTTCGACCTGCTGGGCCAGCGCCAGCAGCTGCTTGACCTCGTCCTCGTTTTCCAGGCGCTCCTTGAGCATCGGTTCTTCTTCGATGGCGTCGGCAATCGTGACCGGCTTGCCCGGCTTGAACGGGATCAGCTTGGAGACGCCGTCGCAGAAGTTGTAGCCGAAATCGAGTACCCGGCCGACGTCGCGGATGGCGCCTTTGGCGGCCATGGTACCGAAGGTGGCGATCTGCGAGACCGCTTCCTTGCCGTACAAATCCTTGACGTGCTGGATGACGCGGTCGCGCCCTTCCTGGCAAAAGTCGATGTCGAAGTCGGGCATCGAGACGCGCTCGGGATTGAGGAAGCGTTCGAACAGCAGGTTGTACTTGAGCGGATCGAGGTCGGTGATGAGCAGCGAGTAGGCCACCAGGGAACCGGCGCCCGAACCGCGGCCCGGGCCGACCGGCACGCCGTTTTCCTTGGCCCACTTGATGAACTCCGCCACGATCAGGAAGTAGCCGGGGAACTTCATGTTGCAGATCGTGTCGGTCTCGAACTTCAGGCGCGCTTCGTAGCGCGGGCGCTCGGCTTCGCGCTTGACCGGGTCCGGGTACAGGTGCAGCAGGCGCTGTTCCAGGCCGGCCTTGGATTCGGCCACCAGGAATTCGTCGATGCTCATGCCGGGCGGGGTCGGGAAATTCGGCAGTTGCGGCTTGCCCAGGGTGAGCACGACGTTGCAGCGCTTGGCGATTTCGACCGCGTTCTGCAGCGCGCCGGGCATGTCGGCAAACAGCTCGGCCATGTCGGCCTGGCTCTTGAAGCACATCTCTTCGTTGAAACGCTTGACGCGCTTGGCGTTGGCCAGCATCTCGCCTTCGGCGATACAGGTGCGCGCTTCGTGGGCGATGAATTCGTCTTTCGACAGGAACTGGATCGGATGGGTGGCCACCACCGGCAGGCCAAGCTTGGCCGCCAGCGCCACCGCCTGGCGCACCTGGGCTTCCTGATTGGGCTGGCCGGCGCGCTGGATCTCGATGTAGAAGTGGCCCGGGAAGACCCGGGCCCAGCGCTCGGCGCAGCGTTCGGCCAGCGCCAGGTTGCCGTTTTCAATGGCGCTGCCGACGTCGCCGAAGTGCGCGCCCGACAACACGATCAGGCCGTTGGCCTGGTCTTCGCCCGGGGTCAGGGACGATTCGCTGGTGGCCAGCGCTTCGAGCCACTCGGGACGGATTTCGGCGCGGCCCTTGTTTTGATTGGGCAGCCAGGCTTTGGAGAGCAGGTCGCATAGCTGCAGGTAGCCCATGCGGTTCTTGGCCAGCAGCAGCAGGCGGCTGGGCTTGTCGCGGTTGTCGTCATTGCTGATCCAGGCGTCCACGCCGACGATGGGCTTGACGCCCTTGCCGCGCGCGGCCTTGTAGAACTTGACCATGCCGAACAGGTTGGCCAGGTCGGTGATGGCCAGCGCCGGCTGCTTGTCCTTGGCGGCGGCGGCGACCACGTCGTCGATGCGCACCAGGCCGTCGACGATCGAGTATTCCGAGTGCACGCGCAGGTGCACGAAGGCGGGGGCGGCCGGTTTGGCGGGGACGAGGACGTCGGCGACAGCTTCTAGGACTTCCATTCAAATTCCGGGGGACGAGGTCTGCAAAGGCAGTATTTTACCGCGCAGCCGGCGTTCGGAAGCGGTGAAAGTTCCGGAACGTCGCCGCGCTGACTGCGCGGCAAGCTTGCTGTTTGAGCATGCGCCTATGGCCGACACCATCGATCGCCATATTGCCCGGAGCGGTAAGGATTCCCGCTTCGACCACCTTGCTGAGCACACCGCTTCTACGTGCCTCGGCGCGCTGTCGGCAAACAAGCGGAAAGTGTCATCGACCGGCAGGACGATGGCCTTCAGGCCGCCATTGGTGGCCACCCTTTCAACATTGTCAGGACCGTCCACTGCCACATCAACGCCGCCATCGCCGGCAGCGCCAATGCTTGTCGCGCGATCGCTGCCGAAGCGTTGCGGCGCATCGGTCCGCTGCATGCGAACAAGCACAATATGTACCAAACGGGCGACTCGCTGGCGCTGCGTCGCCAGTTGCACAAGTAAACGTCGCCGTGCAAGCGCGCATCATTAAAAAATAGCCAACTGCTATAATCGTCCGCTTCACTCGGCCGTCAGCACGGCCGCACGATCCTCGGACATTCGATTTTTATGGGCAGCATCCGCGTCACTCAGCTGGGAAAAGCATACAAACAATATTCCAACCGCTGGGCTCGGCTCGCGGAATGGATGCTGCCTGTGTTCGGTCCGCGCCATCGCTTGAAATGGGTGCTCAGCGACATCAATTTTTCGATTGCCCAGGGCGAGGCGGTCGGCATTATCGGGATCAATGGCGCCGGTAAAAGTACCCTGCTGAAGATGATTACCGGCACCGCGCAGCCGACCACCGGCGCCGTCGAGACCAGCGGGCGCGTGGCCGCTCTGCTCGAACTGGGCATGGGCTTTCATCCGGATTTCACCGGCCGGCAGAATGCCTTCATGGCCGGCCAGCTGATCGGCCTGTCGGTCGAAGAAGTCACCGCGCTCATGCCGGAAATCGAAGCGTTTGCCGAGATCGGGGAATACATCGACCAACCGGTGCGGGTGTATTCGAGCGGCATGCAGGTGCGCCTGGCCTTCAGCGTGGCCACCGCGATCCGCCCCGGCATCCTGATCATCGACGAAGCGCTGGCCGTGGGCGACGTGTTCTTCCAGCAGAAATGCTTCGAGCGCATCCGCGCCTATTGCGAGGCCGGCACCACGCTGCTGTTCGTCTCGCACGCGATGGGCGCCGTGTATTCGCTGTGCTCGCGCGCGATTTTGATCAGCGAAGGCAAGATCGCACTCGACGGCAGCCCGCGCGCCGTCATCGACCTGTACAACGCCCACGTGCTGCACCAGCGCGAAGGCAAGCCCTTGCCGCCGGCCGAGCCGGAGCGCCCGCAGGCAGCCATTGCCGAGGACATGCCGCCGCCACCGCAAGCGACCGGCTCGTTCGGCCATGAGGGCGCCGAACTGACTGCGGTGGGCCTGTTTTCCAATGGCCAGCAAGTCAATACCATCGTCAGCGACCACATGGCCAGCGTGCGCGCGCGCGTGCGCTTCGGCGCCGCGTATGCCGATCCGCATGTCGGCTTCCAGATCCGCAATGCGCGCGGCGAAGCGGTCTTCATGACCAACACCTATTGCATGCGCCGCCCGCCGGGTGCGGTGCGGGCAGGCGAGGAAATCGTCGTCGAATTTTCGTTCAAGGCCGGCCTGGCACCGGGCGAATACACGCTCACGGCCGGGGTCGCGGAAGGCGGCGCCGGCGAAGGCGAATTCCGCCAGACCCTGGCAAGGGTGCAGGACGCGGCCGCGTTTACGGTATTGCGCAACCTCGACGCCATCGTCTGGAGCGGCGTCTACAATCTCGACCCGGACTGCTCGATCCGCCGCTCCGGCAGCGCGGCCCCCAGGCCGGGACCGGCCGCCACCCTACTCCCTGACAGCTCATCATGAAATCTACCGATGTCGTCTGGCAGCGCGCCACCGTGACGCGCGCGCGCCGCCAAGTGCAAAATGGCCACCGCAGCACCATCGTCTGGTTCACCGGCCTGTCCGGCGCGGGCAAGTCGACCCTGGCGCATGCGGTCGAAGAGCGCCTGCACCAGGACGGCGTGCGCACCTATGTGCTCGACGGCGACAATGTACGCCACGGCCTGTGCGGCGACCTCGGCTTTTCCGATCACGACCGCACCGAGAACATCCGGCGCGTGGGCGAAGCCGCCAAACTATTCGTCGAAGCCGGCATCGTCGTGCTGACCGCCTTCATTTCGCCGTTTCGCAGCGACCGCCAGCGCGTGCGCGAGCTGGTGCCGGCGGGCGACTTCATCGAAATCTTTTGCCAGTGTCCGATCGAAGTGTGCGAAACACGCGATGTGAAAGGCTTGTACGCCAAGGCGCGTGCCGGCCAGATCAAGGAATTTACCGGCATTTCCTCGCCCTATGAAGCGCCGCAGGCGCCTGAGCTGGCGGTCGATACGGCGCGCTTCACCATCGAGGAATCGGTCGAGCAGGTGATTGCCCTGCTGCGCGCGCACGGCGTGATCGAACTTGCCGTTCCGCTATAATCGCCGGCTCTCGACCTTGCCACCTGATACATGCTCGCACTGCTGACCACCTCGCAATCATTCCTGCTGATCGACACCGACAGCGGCGCCGCCCATGTGCTCGACAGCGGCCGCGGCCTGTACTACGGCATCGCCCGCAACGGCGAGCATATTTATGTGGCGGCGCGCAAGCGGCTGGTATCGTCCGAGGTGCCGCAGGATCAGGAACGCGGCGAGATCCTGCTGTTCGACCGTCGCCTGCGCGCCTGCGGCAGTCTGGAGGCGCCGTTTCCCCTGCGCGATTTGCACGAAATCGCCTGGCATGAAGGCAAACTCTACGCCACCTGCTCGTTCGACAACCTGATCGCGGTGTACGACGGCCAGCGTTGGGAAAAGTGGTACCCGTTGGGGGCGGAGGATGCCGGCGACGCCAACCACTTCAATTCCTTCATGTTCGACAAGGGCCGGATCTGGATCCTCGCCCATAACCGGGGACCGAGCGAGCTGATGGCTTTTTCGCTGGACGAGCGCCGCTTGATGGAGCGGGTGGCGCTGGGCGCTTGCGGGCACAACATCTGGCGCGAGAACGGCGAGCTGTTCAGCTGCTCCTCGGCCGAGAGCACCGTGGTCAGCGAGCGCGGCTTTCGCCTCGAGACCGGCGGCTTTCCGCGCGGGGTCGCTTTCGATGCGGCCAGCCGCTGCGTGGGCGTGTCGGCGCTGGCCGAACGCAAGGCGCGCGACCTCAATACCGGCAAGCTGCAGGTGTACTCGCGCGAGTGGGCGCCGCGCCACGCGATCGAACTGGCCGACGAGGGACTGGTGCTGGACCTGATGATCCTGCCGCAAGGATTCGGCGTGCCGGCGCCATCGCTGCTGGGCCGGCTGTTCGGCCGTGCCTCCGCGCCGCCACCCAAACAATTCGAACGGCAAGGCTTCTGATCCCTGCAGCGCAATATTCATGCCGCGCTGCATGACGTTTATAATAGCCGCTTGTCTGTCTTCGCCTTACCGTTCCCCATGCAAGCCACCACCGACCACGCCGCGGCCAGCGCCGCCCACGCCAGCCCTGGCCAGCACGTCAACATTGCCGCCTACAAATTTGTCACACTCGACAATCTGGAAGATATGCGCCCGCAATACCAGGCGCTGTGCGCAGAGCTTGGACTGAAGGGCACGATCCTGCTGACGCCGGAAGGCATCAATATGTTCCTGTCCGGTCCGCGCGCGCAGATCGACCGCTACCTGGCATGGCTGCGCAGCGATGCCCGCCTGGCCGATATCGAGGTCAAGGAAAGCTATTCGGAAGAGCAGTCGCACAAGCGCATGCTGGTGAAGATCAAGAAGGAAATCATCACCATGCGCATGCCGCTCATCAAGCCTGAGCTGGGCCGGGCGCCCGCCGTTGACGCGCAGACGCTGAAACG
>CBFGOU010000263.1:0-6675 GCA_965650445.1 uncultured Oxalobacteraceae bacterium
ACGAGGCGCCGCCGCCGCCACGCCTGCTCGAAGGGCGCACCATCGCGATCGCGCTCGACGCCGCGTTTGCGTTCCTGTATCCGGCCAACCTGGCCACCCTTCGGGCCATGGGAGCCGAGCTGGTGTTCTTTTCGCCGCTGGCCGACGAGGCGGTGCCGCAGCAGGCCGATGCGGTGTATCTGCCCGGCGGCTATCCCGAACTGCATGGGCAGGCACTCTGGCAGGCGGCACGCTGGACCGCGTCGATCCGCGCCGCGCACGCGCGCGCAGTGCCGATCTGGGCCGAATGCGGCGGCATGATGGCGCTGACCGAATCGATGGGCGACAAGCAAGGCCAGAGCTGGCCGATGGCGGCGATCCTGCCGGGAGCGGTGACGATGCAAAAGCGCCTGGCCGGCCTGGGCTCGCAGGCACTGGCGACCGAGCATGGCATCCTGCGCGGCCACACCTTTCACTATTCGCGCCTGGAGTCGCCGCTGGCGCCGTTCGCGCACACGGTCAAGCATCCCTCCGGCGTGCCGGGCGAGGCCGTGTACCGCACAGGCTCGCTGACCGCGTCGTACTTCCATGCGTATTTTCCATCGTGTCCCGAGGCCGTGGCCGCGATGCTGGGGGCGCGATGAGCGTGACCCTGGTGCTGGGCGGTGCGCGCTCCGGCAAGAGCGCCTACGCGGAGAAGCTGGCGGCATACAGCGGCCGCGAAGTAATTTATATCGCCACCGCGCGCGACAGCGACGGCGAAATGGGCGAACGTATCGCCCACCACCGGCGCCAGCGCCCCGCGCACTGGGCCACGGTGGAGGAGCCGCTGTTGCTGGCGGATGCCATCGCGCGCTGGACCGCGCCCAGCCGGGTGGTGCTGGTCGACTGCCTGACCTTGTGGCTGTCGAACCTGATCTTTTCGGATTGCCGCGACTTTCCCGAGGCCGGCGTGGTGAGCCTGCCGCCGCTGTTCGGGGCGCAGCGCGCGCGCCTGCTCGATACCCTGCGCACGGCCGCCGGCGACGTGGTGCTGGTATCGAACGAGGTCGGGATGGGGATAGTGCCGATGGGCGCGGTCACGCGCTGTTTTGTCGATGAAGCGGGCCGGCTCAATCAGGCCGTGGCGGCGCTGGCCGACCGCGCGGTGTTCATCGCGGCCGGACTGCCGATGGTGCTCAAGGGCAGCCCATGCTGATGGGTTTGAGCGTGACGGAGATCGCGGTGCTGCTGGCGTGCGGGGTCGCGCTTGACCTGCTGCTCGGCGAAGCACGCCGCTGGCATCCGCTGGTCGGATTCGGCAATCTGGCAATGTTCCTAGAACGCCGGCTCAATCGCGGGCGCTGGCGCGTGGCGCGCGGTGCGGTGGCGTGGGCACTCGCGGTGCTGCCGCCGACGCTGCTGGCCGCCACCACCCGCAGCTACGCGGCGCACGCGCTGCTGCTCTACTTTGCCATCGGTCTGCGCAGCCTGCGCGAGCACAATCTTCCCATCGCGGACGCGCTTATCGCTGGCGAACTGGCTGGCGCCCGAACGCTGACGGGCCGCATCGTCAGCCGCGACACCGGCACGGCGAGCGAACAGGATCTGGCCAAGGCGAGTACCGAATCGCTGCTCGAAAACGGCAACGACGCGGTCTTCGGCACGCTGTTCTGGTTCGCACTGGCCGGCGGCCCCGGCGCCCTGCTGTTCCGGCTGGCAAATACGCTCGATGCGATGTGGGGCTACCGCAGCAACCGCTTTAATCTGTTCGGCCGGACGGCGGCGCGCATCGACGATGCCTTGAACTTTCTGCCGGCACGCCTGACCGCGCTGTCGTATGTGCTGCTGGCCGACAGCCGCCGCCTTGCATGGCGCTGCTGGCGCACGCAGGCGCCGGCGTGGCCAAGCCCGAATGCGGGCCCGGTGATGGCCAGCGGCGCCGGTGCGCTCGGACTGGCGCTGGGCGGTTCGGCGACCTACGACGGGGTCGAGGAACGGCGCCCTCCCCTCGGACAGGGCCATGCGCCGCAGGCAGGCGATATCGCGCGCGCCTGGATGCTGGTTGCGAAGACGACCGCCTTGTGGCTTGCCGCGGCAGGCCTGATCGCCGCCGGAGTACGGCATGCTTGAACATGGCGGCAATCTGCGCGCGGCGGCGCAACAGTTCGGACGCCCGCTGGACGACTGGGTCGATCTCTCGGCCGGACTGAATCCGCGCTGGTATCCGGCGCCGCCTGTCGATGGCCACGCCTGGCACCGTCTGCCCGAAACCGATCCGCTGCTGCTGGCGGCGGCGCGGCGCTACTACGGCGCCCCGCATGTGCTGGCGGTGGCGGGCACGCAAGCGGCTATTCAGGCCTTGCCGGCACTGCGCGCTCCATCGCGCGTGGTGGTGGCGGCGCCATCGTATGCCGAGCATGCCCACCACTGGGCGCGCCACGGCCACAACATGCGCGAAGTGCCGTATGCGGCGCTCGACCCCGATGGGTGCGACGTGATGGTGGTCTGTAATCCGAACAATCCGACCGGCGAGCGCGTGCCGGCCGAGCGCCTGCTGGCGTGGGCGGCCGAGCTGGAAAGCCGGAGCGGCTGGCTGGTGGTCGACGAGGCGTTCGCGGACACCTCGCCCGAGTTCAGCGTGGCCGCGCACAGCGGCAGGCCGGGCCTGATCGTGCTGCGTTCGGTGGGAAAGTTTTTCGGCTTGGCGGGTGTGCGGGTCGGCTTCGCGGCGGCGCATCCGCAACTGCTGGCGCTTCTCGCCGATGCCTTGGGGCCGTGGACGGTGAGCGGCCCGGCGCAACAGGTCTGCCGCGCCGCCCTGCTCGACCAGGCATGGCAGGACACGACGCGCGTGAGGCTGATTGCCGATGGGGCGCGTCTTCATGCCCTGCTGGCGCGGCACGGCATCGAGGCGCACGGCTGTCCCCTGTTCCGATGGTGGCCGGAAGCGCGGCCTGAAGCTTTCAGACAGCATATGGCCGAACGCGGAATCTGGGTGCGTCTGTTCGGGCAGGCCGCGCGCGGCATCCGCCTCGGCCTGCCACCCGATGAGCACAGCTGGACGCGGCTGGATAACGCACTGCACGAATGGAGTTCGACACGATGAGCAAGACCCTGCTGGCGCCGCTGATTGCCGCCATGTCCCTGAATGCGGCGGCCGCCATTACGGTGGCCGACGACGACGGCCGCCCGGTCACGCTGGCCAAGCCGGCACAGCGCGTGATTGCGATGGCGCCGCACGTGACGGAATTGCTGTTCGCGGCGGGCGGCAGCGACAAGATCGTGGGCGTGGTCACCTACAGCGACTATCCCGAGGCGGCCAAACGCATCGCCAACATCGGCACCAACCGCCAGGTGGATCTGGAACGCGTGATCGCCATGAAGCCGGATCTGATCGTGGTGTGGCTGCACGGTAGTTCTGAACGCCAGATCGAGCAGATCCGCGCGCTCGGCATACCGATGTTTCACAGCGAGCCGCGCAAGCTGGACGACATCCCCAGCAGCTTGAACCGCTTGGGCAAGCTGCTGGGAACGGAGGCGGTGGCCGACGCGGCCGCGGCGGACCTGCGCCAAAAGCTGGCGGCGCTCGGCACGCGCTACCGCAACCGCCCGCCGGTGCGGATGTTCTACCAGGTGTGGGACAAGCCGCTCTATACGCTGAGCGGCAGCCATATCGTCAGCGACGCGATCCGCCTGTGCGGGGGCGAGAACATTTTCGTCGACATGAAAACCACCGCGCCGGTAGTGAGCCTGGAGTCGGTGCTGCAGCTCGATCCTGAAGCGATCTTCGATACCGCCGAACGCAGTGCGGGCGGCGGCGGTGTGAATGTGTGGCGGCCATACACCACCATGACCGCAGTCAAGCGCGGGAACCTGTTCAAGGTCGATGGGAATCTGACCAACCGCCCCGGGCCGCGTATGGTCGCGGGTACCGCCGCCCTGTGCGAAAAGCTGGAGCTGGCGCGCCAGCGCCGCAAGGCGGCGCCGTGAAGCTGCCCTTTTCCACTTTGATGGTCCAGGGGACCACGTCGGACGCCGGCAAGAGTACGGTGGTGGCGGCCTTGTGCCGGCTGCTGCGCAACGGGGGCGTCCGGGTGGTGCCGTTCAAGCCGCAGAACATGGCGCTTAACAGCGCGGTCACAGAGGACGGCGGCGAGATCGGCCGCGCACAGGCGCTGCAGGCTGCCGCTGCGGGTCTGGCGCCGCACACGGACATGAATCCGGTACTGCTCAAACCGTCCAGCAATATCGGGGCGCAGGTGATCATCCATGGCGTGGTGCGCGCGGAGATGAATGCGCGCGACTATCAAGGCTACAAGGCCACGGCGATGGTGGCGGTGCTGGAATCGTACGGGCGCCTGCGCAAGCAGTATGACGCGGTGCTGGTAGAAGGCGCCGG
The DNA here is from genome assembly GCA_965650445.1 of uncultured Oxalobacteraceae bacterium. Lineage (GTDB taxonomy): Bacteria > Pseudomonadota > Gammaproteobacteria > Burkholderiales > Burkholderiaceae_D > Telluria_A. Next base: position 4,361 of record CBFGOU010000263.1, read on the forward strand.
CAGCCCGGCCGAAATCAATCTGCGCGAACGCGACATCGCCAACATGGGCTTCGCAGAAGCGGTCGATTGCCCGGTTATCCTGGTGGCCGATATCGACCGGGGCGGCGTGTTCGCCCACATCGTCGGCACGCTGGCCTGCCTGTCGGAGAGCGAACGCGCGCGCGTGGCCGGTTTCGTGATCAACCGCTTCCGCGGCGATATCGCCCTGCTGGAATCGGGGCTGGACTGGCTGGAGGAGCAGACCGGCAAGCCGGTGCTTGCGGTGCTGCCGTATCTAGAGGGGCTGTTCCTGGACGCGGAAGACGGCGTGGATACGGTGCAGGCCAGCCAGGGCGCGTTCCGCGTGGTGGTGGCGCGCCTGCCGCGCATGAGCAATCACACCGACTTCGATGCGCTGCGCGCCCATCCCGATGTGGATCTGCATTTCGCCAGCCAGGGATTTGCGATTCCGCCCTGCGACCTGGTGATCATCCCCGGGACGAAGAACACGCGCAGCGATCTGGCCTGGCTACAGGCGAACGGCTGGGAGCCTTATCTGGCGCGCCATCTGCGCTATGGCGGCAAGGTGATCGGCATCTGCGGCGGTTACCAGATGCTGGGAACGAGCGTGGCCGATCCGCATGGAGTGGAGGGACAGGCCGATGTATCGCGAGGGCTTGGTCTGCTCGACATCGAGACCGAGCTGACCTTGAAGAAGAAGCTGGTGTATGTGAACGGCAGTTGCTGCTTTGCCGATGCGCCGGTGAGCGGCTACGAGATCCACATGGGCGAGTCGCGCGGGGCGGGCCTGGCGCGGCCGGCTTTCCGCATCGGTGGTCGGCCGGAAGGCGCGCTGTCGGCCGATGGGCAGATCCTGGGCAGCTATCTGCACGGGATGTTCGATTCGGCGCCCGCCTGCGCGGCGCTGCTGGGCTGGGCGGGGCTGGCGTCGGATCACGCGGTCGATACCCATGCGCTGCGCGAGGCCAGCCTGGAGCGGATCGCAGAAGCGGCCCGACCGCTGCTGGAGGCGCTGATCAGGCGGTCGGTCGGCTGGCAAGCCTTTTCCCAGGCAGCTTCTCGCGGTTCGCCATGACACAATTCACACGCCGGCAGAAACGCGTTCCGCATGATTCGAGGGTGTGTATTGGATGCTATTGCGTCCCGACCGCTTGGATGCGTAAAGTGCTTCATCGGCCGCTTGCAGCAAGTCGTCAGCGGAGCATATCCCGTCCGATACGCCAATGCTGACAGTTAATCTGACCGCATTTCCGTTGACCGCTTTGACTGCCATTTCCTCGACTAGTGCGCGAATTCGCTCGGCCACGACGCTGGCCTGATCGCCTGGTGTTTCAAAGAGAATTATTGCGAACTCATCGCCTCCGATCCGGGCCACCAGGTCGATAGCGCGCACGGCTGAACTACATGCGGCGCCTAAGGAATGAATCGCCGCATCGCCGACGCCGTGGCCGTAGGTATCGTTGATTTCCTTGAAATGATCGATATCGAGCAATAGCAGGGATAGCGGATGGTGCAATCGCTGACAGCGCGCCAATTCTGCGGTCAATGTGTTTGTAAAACAGCGCCGGTTGGCCAGTCCTGTCAGCGGATCCAGGCGTGCAAGCTCTTCGATCGATCGCCTGTTCTGCCAGTTCGCATGGTACAACTGCGCGAAGCTAAATAGTGCGATCAACACCATGGTTGCTGCCGGAAACACCAACACCGCGTATTTATCGGCCTGTAACCCAGCAAGCAGTCCGCTTAGAGCGAGCAGCAACGGCAAGCAGGTAATGAATAAGATCAGCGCAGCGTTGAGGAAAAGGGAAAATCCGCGTGTCATCAGCAGAGGCATGATGATGAAGTACATCACTCCTGCAAGTCCGTAGCTCGCTCCCCCGTCAATCCGGCGAAGTATCTCCAGGAAGCCGACCTCCCAGCCCGCAAACGTGATCACGACCGCGACAAAGGCGGCTCGACGATTCCATCTCATGCCAAGCGCAATGAGATAGGGCAGCGCAGTCGGTAGAATCAGCAAGCGCAGCCAGACTGTATTCTGGGCCCCCAGCGGATCATGTACGTAGTCCCAGACCCACAGGGACACTCCCGCCATACCGGTGACTGCCGTCATCACCATGCTGACGAAGCGATATTCTTCGTACATCTCGTCAGAATACTTCTGGTCCGGGAAAAAACGCTCCAATACCGAACTTGTCTTTGCGGTCATTTTTCTCTGCCTCCCCCAGGCAGCATAGCACCTTCAGACTGGCAGGAGCCATTATCGACAGACGAAAAAAAACCCCGCAAGGCCAAAGCCGAGCGGGGTTTTCTCTTTATAA
>CBFGOU010000264.1:0-6664 GCA_965650445.1 uncultured Oxalobacteraceae bacterium
AACACTTCGACAAGGTGATCTCGGTCGACCAGGCGCCGATCGGCCGCACGCCGCGCTCGAACCCGGCCACGTACACCGGCCTGTTCACGCCGATCCGCGACCTGTTTTCGGGCGTGCCGACCGCCAAGGAACGCGGCTACAGCGCGGGACGCTTCTCGTTCAACGTCAAGGGCGGGCGCTGCGAGGCCTGCCAGGGCGATGGCGTGATCAAGGTCGAAATGCACTTTCTGCCGGACGTGTACGTGCCGTGCGATGTCTGCAAGGGCAAGCGCTACAACCGCGAAACGCTGGAAGTGCATTACAAGGGCAAGAGCATCACCGAAGTGCTGGAGATGACGGTGGAAACGGCGCACGAGTTCTTCAAGCCGGTGCCGCTGATCGCGCGCAAGCTGCAGACCTTGCTGGATGTGGGGCTTGGGTATATCCGCCTGGGCCAGAGCGCGACCACCTTGTCCGGCGGCGAAGCGCAGCGCGTCAAGCTGTCGCTGGAACTGTCCAAGCGCGATACCGGCCGCACGCTGTACATCCTGGACGAGCCGACCACCGGTCTGCACTTTCACGATATCGACCTGCTGCTCAAGGTGATCCACCGCCTGCGCGACCAGGGCAATACCCTGGTCATCATCGAGCACAACCTGGATGTGATCAAAACCGCCGACTACATCGTCGATCTGGGGCCGGAAGGCGGCGCCGGTGGCGGCAGGATCATCGCCAGCGGGACGCCGGAGGAAGTGGCGGCCAATCCCGACAGCGTGACCGGCAAATACCTGATTGCGCTACTGAAGTAAGCCCCGACGATGTACCGCGACGATAATGTCGGCCTATAATGGTGATGAACTAAAACTAATTTTCCGCCATGCCGACCCCAAAAAGCCAACTCGCCGAAGCCGTTCAGGAAGCCGCCGAGCAGCCGCTCAAGCAGGACGTACTGCTCAGCCTGCTTGGCTACAATTTCCGCCGCGCCTATCTGACCGTCGTGCCGCTGTTCGAAGAGCGCATGGCCCGGCACGCGCTGCGCGCGGTGGATCTGTCGGTCATGAGCCTGTTGAAGGCCAATCCCAACATCACGCAAAAGCGCCTGTCGCAAGCGATCAATGTGTCGCCGCCCAACCTGGCGATCCTGCTCGACGGGCTGGAGGGGCGCGGACTGGTGCTGCGCCAGCGCAATCCCTTCGACAAGCGCTCGCAAACGCTGGTGCTGACGGACGATGGCCTGCAATTGTGCAACCAGGCGGAAAAGACCGCGATGGAGCTCGATCTGGAGGCGTGTGCCACGCTCAGCGCGGACGAGCGTGCGCAATTGCTCAAGCTGCTGCAAAAAGTCTTCCTCGGGTCCGCTCCGATCTGACGATAAAAAACGGCGCGTGGATCACGCGCCGTTTTTTCTGATACAGGCTGCCGCGCTTATGACGCGAGCCGCTGCTCGAGAGCGGTCTTGGTGTCGACCAGCTCTTTAGGCAGATGGTAGGCGAGCTTGTCGAACAGCTCGTTGTGCAAGGACAGTTCGGCTTTCCACGCGTCCGTGTCGATCGAGGTGATCGTGTCGAACTGCTCCTGGGTAAAGCTGAGGCCTTCCCAGTTCAGATCGTCGAAACGCGGGGTGACGCCAAACACGTTTTCCGATCCCGCCGCGGCGCTGCCTTCGATGCGTTCCAGCATCCACTTCAGCACGCGCATGTTGTCGCCGAAACCGGGCCAGACGAACTTGCCGTCGGCATCGGTGCGGAACCAGTTGACGCAATAGATTTTCGGCAGCGTGGCGCCCTTGCCTTCCAGCTTCTTGCCCATGTCCAGCCAGTGCTGGAAATAGTCGCTCATGTTGTAGCCCATGAACGGCAGCATGGCGAACGGGTCGCGCCGCACCACGCCCTGCTGGCCGGCGGCCGCGGCGGTGGTTTCCGATCCCATGGTGGCAGCCATGTACACGCCTTCGATCCAGTTGCGCGCTTCGGTGACCAGCGGCACAGTGGTCGAACGGCGGCCGCCGAAGATGAAGGCCGAAATCGGCACGCCGGCCGGATCGTCCCAGCTCGGATCGATCACCGGGTTTTGGGTGGCGGCCACGGTAAAGCGGGCGTTCGGATGCGCGGCCTTGGTGCCGGACGCCGGCGTCCAGTCCTTGCCCTGCCAGTCGATCAGGTGATCGGGCGCCTGCTTGGTCAGGCCTTCCCACCACACGTCGCCATCGTCGGTCAGCGCCACGTTGGTGAAGATGGTGTTTTCGCGCATGGACGCCATGCAGTTGAAGTTGGTCTTCTCGTTGGTGCCCGGTGCCACGCCGAAGTAGCCGGCTTCCGGATTGATTGCGTACAGGCGGCCGTCGGCGCCCGGCTTGATCCAGGCGATGTCGTCGCCGATGGTGGTGATTTTCCAGCCCTTGAAGCTGGCAGGCGGAATCAGCATGGCGAAGTTGGTCTTGCCGCAGGCCGAAGGGAAAGCCGCCGCGACATAGTGCTTCTTGCCTTCCGGCGATTCCACGCCGAGGATGAGCATGTGTTCGGCCAGCCAGCCGGTGCCGCCCTGCCGGGCTTCCTGGTAGCCCATATTCGAGGCGATGCGCAGCGCGAAGCACTTCTTGCCCAGCAGCGCGTTGCCGCCGTAACCGGAACCGTAGGACCAGATTTCGCGCGTTTCAGGGTAGTGCACGATGTACTTGGTCGGGTTGCACGGCCATGCCACATCTTTCTGGCCGGCGCGCAGCGGGGCGCCCACGGTGTGCACGCACGGCACGAACTGGCCATCGGTGCCCAGCACGTCGTACACCGCCTTGCCCATGCGCGTCATGATGCGCATGTTGACGGCGACGTAAGGCGAATCGGACAGTTCCACGCCGATGTGGGCGATCGGCGAGCCGAGCGGACCCATCGAGAACGGCACCACATACATGGTACGGCCGGTCATGCAGCCGTCGAACAGGCTGTTGAGGGTGCCGCGCATTTCGTTGGGGTCGGTCCAGTTATTGGTCGGGCCGGCCTGCTCGCGGGTGGCCGAGCAGATGAAGGTGCGGTCTTCGACGCGCGCCACGTCGGACGGGTCGGAACAGGCCAGGTACGAATTCGGGCGCTTTTCCGGATTGAGCTTCTTCATCGTCCCGGCGGCGACCATCTCGGCGCACAGGCGGTCATACTCTTCCTGCGAGCCGTCGCACCAGTAGATCCGGTCCGGCTTGGTCAGGGCCGCGATTTCCTGCACCCAGTTAATGAGCTGTTGCTGTTTGATGTAAGCTGGTGCGTTCACAGTTGCAACGCCTCCCATGACGAGCTGATTCATAGTACCTCCAATGCCAATAAGAATTCTTATCGTGTTCCCGGCACGGCAGGATCGTCGTCAGCAGTAGTGCTTGCGCTCAAGAACCCCTTCTCAGGAAGGTTCGGCGATACGGCGGTCATGTCGCCAGCCCCGTTGACGAGGAGGCTGGTGGAACGGTAATGCAAGCGTTTAACTCAGCAGTGAAAACTGGTCTAAACACCAAAATTAGGGGCCGATTGTACACCTGCTATTAACCGATTTGAATGCTCGAGCAACAAAAATGTAGGAATATTGACCAACTAATGTAGTAAGCTATTTGAGATTCGTCCAATACTGTTATTTCCCTACGTACTTTTCACTAACTTCGTCCAACTCCCATGAAAATTGCCATTCTCGACGATTGCCAGGATGCAGTGCGGCAGCTGGAGTGCTATCAATTGCTGTCGAATTTCGATGTCAAAGTATTCAGCAATTCGGCGCGCGGCGTCGGTCAGCTGGCCATCCGGCTGGCGCCCTTCGATGCCGTGGTGCTGATTCGCGAACGCACCGTGCTGACGCGCCAGCTGCTGGCCAAACTGCCCAATCTGAAGCTGATTTCCCAGACCGGCAAGGTGGCAGGGCATATCGACGTTGCCGCGGCCAGCGAACACAAAATCGCCATTGCCGAGGGGGTCGGTTCGCCGGTCGCGCCGGCCGAACTGACGTGGGCGCTGATCATGGCGGCCAGCCGCAAGATCGTCCCCTATGCCGGCAATTTGAAGGATGGCTTGTGGCAGACGGCGTCGATCAATCCGCAGCTCAATGGCCTGGGCCGGGTGCTGCGCGGGCGCACCCTGGCCTTGTGGGGTTACGGGCGCATCGGCAAGCTGGTGGCCGGATATGGCCGCGCGTTCGGCATGCGCGTGCTGGTGTGGGGCAGCGAGAACAGCCGCGCGGCGGCATCGGCCGACGGCCATGTGGCGGCGGCCAGCCGGGAAGAATTATTCGAGCAGGCCGATGTGCTGTCGCTGCACCTGCGGCTGGCGCCGGCCACGCGCGCCATCGTGGGCGCCGGGGATCTGGCGCGGATGAAGCCCGATGCCCTGTTCGTCAACACCAGCCGGGCCGAGCTGGTGGCCGAGAATGCGCTGGAAGAAGCCTTGCAGCGCGGCCGTCCGCAAGCGGCGGCGCTGGACGTGTTCGCCAACGAACCGCTCGCGCCCGACGCAGCGCTGCTGCGCATTCCGACCGTGCTGGCCACGCCGCATCTGGGCTATGTCGAGAAGGATAGTTACGAGCTGTATTTCGAAGCGGCGTTCCGCAACATCGTCAATTTCGCCGCAGGCCAGCCGAGCGGTATCCTCAACCCGGAAGCGCTGGCCTAGAGGCTTAAGTCGGCTCGCTCAGCTTCGGTTCGCCGGTCAGATTTGGCGGCTGGGCCGGCATGACGTGGGTGCGCGTCCACATGCCGCTCCAGCCGGGCGGCCAGCTGATGGCAGGGCCGTTGTAGGCGGGCAGGCTGGCCCGCACCGCCACGACGGGCACCGGCGGCATGTCGCGCAGGCCGTCGGCAGCCGCGCGTTCCATGTCGAGGCTGTACATATAACCCGGCAGCAGCGCATCGCACACGCCGGCGAACCAGGCGGTATGGTCGTCGTCGCGGCCGAGCGCCTGCGCCAGGCCCTGCGGATCGAATTTCGCCAGGGCGTGGATCAATTCCTCGGTCGACGCCCCGGGCGAATCGCCCCAGCCCATCACGGGATTATTGTTGTAATCGGCGCCCGAACCGTACCAGCCTTCGCGCCAGGAGCGCTGCATCCAGTCGCGCTGGCCGGTAAACAGATGCCAGCGCCAGTGCAGGCCGGACGGCTTGGGCCAGGAGCGCAAATACAGATTCTGATAGCCCGCCTGATGCAGCGCGCGCACCATCGCCATCAGGCGCGCGTGCGGCATGCGGTCGGGCGGGGCGCGGCGGAACAGAATCGCTTCGCCGTCGGCGTGCTGCACCTCGTCGGTGGACAGGTTCAGGTCGAGCGTGCGCGACTCGCTGCCGAAGCGGGCCGAGATCCAGCCTGTGAGCAAATTGACATGCGTGATCACGCCGTAGCCGCGATGGCGGTGGAAGATGACGGTTCCGGGAGCAACAGCTTTCATAAAAAACATCCGCGAACAAAACAGGAAGCTGACGCATTTCGACAGCGCCAGGAGGCTGTCGGACTTGGGGAGTCAGAGCGAAAAAATAGCTGGGCGAGGCCAGATTTTGACGATTTCGCAGTGTCAATAGCAAGCTATTGACCGAGAAAACGGCGAAATATGGACCGTCCCAGGTATTTTTGCAGCTGACGATCCCAGGTCCGACAGACTCCTAGACGACACGGTATCATAAGTCCCTACGTCCGATTGTATTTCACACCGATATGAGCCTGCGCATCATCGCCACCGGCGGTACCTTCGATAAACATTACGATGAGCTGAGCGGCAAGCTTGGCTTCGCGCAGAGCCATCTTCCGCAGGCGATCACACGCAGCCGGATCACCATACCGGTGGTGCTGGAAGAGCTGCCTTTGCTGGACTCGCTCGACATGCAGGATAGTGACCGCGAGCGCGTGCTGGCGGCATGCCGCGCGGCCGAGGAGAAGGCCATTGTGGTCGTGCACGGCACCGACACGATGCGCGAAACGGCGGCCGTGCTGGGCGCCGCGGCGCTGGAACAGACCATCGTGCTGACCGGCGCGATGATCCCCTACGAGATCGCCAATTCCGATGCGCTGTTCAATCTGGGGTTTGCCTGCGCGGCGGCGCAGACCTTGCCGGTCGGGGTGTACGTGGCGATGAACGGCAAGGTGTTCACGTGGGATAAGGTGACCAAGAACCGCGCGGCCGGGGTGTTTCAGGCGCTTTGATTCCGTCGTCCCCGCGAAAGCGGGGAACTACAGCATTTCCGTGCCAACTAGGCTGCCGCCTCACCGCCCAGCGCTTCGACGATATCGGCCATCATCTTGGCCAGCTCGCCGGTCATCAGCATCATGTCGTTATCGAAGCGCTCGTCGTCGTTGCGGGTGCTCGAGTCTTTCTCGGTGATCACGTCCAGCGGCTTGATGCCCTTGACCGCCAGCTGCTCGGTCAGCACGAAGGAAATCTTGTCGTTCCACGTCATCGCCAGGCGCGTGCACTGCTTGCCGGCGGCGATGTGGCGGCGGATATCGTCCGGTTCCAGCGTGTGCTTCACATACCGCACCGCGGCCTTGCTCTCGCCGGTGGCGCGCAATTCGGTGTCCTGATCCACGGTAAAGCCGGCCGGCGCCTCGTCATGCTCCAGCCAGCCCGTCATCACGGCCACCGGGGAGCGCTGCACGCGCAGGCTTTCCAGCGGCATGCGGTCGACCGCCTTCAACAGCAGCTTGATCACGTCGTCGGCCTTGGCCGGGCTGGCCGC
>CBFGOU010000265.1:0-6661 GCA_965650445.1 uncultured Oxalobacteraceae bacterium
ATTTCGATCAGTATCGGGCAGGGCTTCAACAGCTACACCATCCTGCAGCTGGCGCACGCCGTGTCGATCCTGGCCAACAACGGCGTGGTGATGAAGCCGCACCTGGTCAAGATCGTCGAAAACAGCGTTACCCGCGCGCGCACCCTGACGGTGCCCAAGGAAAGCGGGCGCATCCCGCTCAAGCCGGAAAACATCGACGTCGTCAAGAGCGCCATGGTGGGCGTGAATACCGAACCCGCCGGTACCGGACGCATTGCATTCGCCAACGCCGGGTATCTCGCGGCAGGCAAGACCGGTACCGCGCAGGTGGTCGGCCTCAAGCGCGGCGAGAAGTACAACGCCAAGCTGATTTCCGAGCGGCTGCGCGACAATGCGCTCTACGTGGCCTTCGCGCCGGCCGACAAGCCGCGCATCGCGCTGGCGCTGGTGGTTGAAAACGCCGGCTTCGGTGCGGCCATCGCCGCGCCGATCGCGCGCAAGGCGCTCGACTACTACCTGCTCGGCAAGCGTCCCAAGGGCAAGGAAGACACCAAGGTGCCCAAGGAAGACGCCGAGCCGGTGCCGCTGGAAGAGCTCAAGGCCGAGGACGCCGGGCCCAATTTGCACAGGCCGGGCGGTGAATCGCCTGGCAACAAGGACTGACCGCCATGCGCATCAACGAAAGACGTTCGCTGTGGCGCCGCATACGCCCCTACATCACGGTGTTCGACGGCCCGCTGGCGCTGATCATCTTCCTGCTGCTGTCCACCAGCCTGGTGACGCTGTACTCGGCCGGGATCGACTTCCCGGGGCGGGTGGAAGGCCAGATCCGCAACATCATGGTGGCCTTCGTATTCATGTGGATGGCGGCGATCACCCCGCCGCAGATGCTGATGCGGCTGGCGGTGCCGATCTATACGGTCGGCGTGACCCTGCTGGTGGCGGTGTTCCTGTTCGGGACCATCAAGAAGGGCGCGCGCCGCTGGCTGCACGTGGGGATCGATATCCAGCCGTCCGAGATCATGAAGATCGCCATGCCACTGATGCTGGCCTGGTTCTTCCAGCAGCGCGCCGGCATGCTGCGCTGGCACTCCTTCGTGATCGCTGCGGTGCTGCTTGCCATTCCGGTGGGCCTGATCCAGAAGCAGCCCGATCTCGGCACGTCGCTGCTGGTGCTGGCGGCAGGTTTTTACGTGATCTTCCTGGCCGGGCTGTCGTGGAAGGCGCTGATTGCGCTGGTGCTGGGCGCGGCCGGCAGCCTGCCGATCGCCTGGTCGCTGATGCACGACTATCAGAAAGAACGCATCTTGACCCTGATCGACCCGACCACCGACCCGCTCGGCAAGGGCTTTCACATCATCCAGTCGACCATTGCGATCGGCTCGGGCGGCGTGTGGGGCAAAGGCTTTTTGAAGGGCACCCAGGCGCACCTGGAATTCATCCCGGAGCGCACCACCGACTTCATCTTCTCGGTCTATTCGGAAGAGTTCGGGCTGGTCGGCATTCTGGTGCTGCTGTTTTTGTACCTGCTGCTGATCGGGCGCGGGCTGATGATCGCGGCCAATGCGCCGTCCCTCTTTACGCGCCTGCTGGCGGGCGCCATTACCATGATCTTTTTTACCTTCGCTTTCATTAACATGGGCATGGTCAGCGGCATCCTGCCGGTGGTCGGGGTGCCGCTGCCATTCATCAGTTATGGCGGTACCGCCTTGATGACGCTGGGTTTGGCGACCGGCATTTTGATGAGCATTCAACGCCACCGCAAGCTGGTGCAGACATGATGCGCCGTCTCTGCCTGGCCGCCGTGGCGGCGCTGCTGACCGCCTGCGGCAGCATGAACACGCCGATGCCGCCGATGCCGGGACCGGGCGAGCAGGCTGCGCGCCATCCGAAAATCGATACCGGTTTGCCGCCCATGCCGCGCGCCGGTTCGGGCAAGGGCGGTTACTACCAGGACGACGGTCCGGGCGATAATCCGCCGCCCAATCTGATGGAAGTGCCCGATGCGGTGGTCAAGGCCGAGCCGTATGCGCGCCATGCGAACCGCCCCTATACCGTGCTGGGCAAGACCTATACGCCCTTGATCAACGATGAGCCGTTCACGCAGCGCGGCATTGGCAGCTGGTACGGCAAGAAGTTCCATGGCCAGCGCACTTCGTCGGGCGAAATCTACGACATGTACAAGATGACGGCGGCCCATCCGACTTTGCCGATTCCTTCGTTTGCGCGCATCACCAGCGTCGAGAGCGGCAAGTCGGTGGTCGTGCGCATCAACGACCGCGGGCCGTTTCATTCCGACCGTGTCATCGACGTGTCGTTCACGGCCGCGCTCAAGCTTGGCCTGCTGGGCAAGGGCAGCCATGAAGTGCTGGTCGAACGGGTGCTGCCGGACCAGCCGGAGTCGCTGGCGGCGGCGCGCCGCAATGCGCCGCCCGCAGAGAACGCGCCGGTGCTGGGCGGCTTTGCCATCGATATGCCGGAGGCGAGCCAGACGCGCCCAGTCGAGAGTTCGGCGGCCACGGTCGCGCCGGTGACGGTGGCGGGCAGCTTTTATCTGCAGCTGGGCGCCTTCAGCCGGGCCGACAAAGCGGCCGAACTGCGCACCGAGCTGTTGCGTTCGGGCGCCTTGATCGGAGCGGTGGAAGTGGTCGAGGGCGGGGCGCTGCACCGCGTGTTCAGCGGCCCGTTCGAAACGCGCCTGCTGGCGGCGCAGGCGGCGGCCGAGGTGCCCCCGGCATTGAAAATCAAGGCGATCGTGGTGCGCCGCTAAGCTGTCGTTTCGCCCACTGTGCGGACCGACGACTATTTGCAGCTGCGCGTATCGTGCGGCGGCAGCTTGTTCAGTACCGCGTCGACCTTGGCGCGGGTTTCCGGATCGAGTTCACGCAGGCGCCAGCTGATCTTGCTGACCTGGCTGGGCCGGCCGGCCACGCGCGCGCTGTTGACCCCCTGCGCCTTCAAAGCCGCCAGCAAGGTCTGGGCGGCCGCTTCCGATTTGAACACGCCCAGCGAAATCGCCCACTTCATGGTGGTGCTGTCGCTCATGATGAAGTAGTTGGTCACGCCCAGGTTCTTCAGTTCGGCGGCCTTGCGTTCGGCCGCTTCCTTGCTGCCTTGCGGCGGAATGAACACGATGTGGCTGGTCACTTCCGGCGTGGAGACGGTCTCGCGCACCTGGCGCTCGCCCAAGTCCAGCGGCGCCAGCAGGCTTTCGACGCGGCGCGCATCGCCTGGCGCCACGCTGGCGATTTCCACGCAGGCCAACACCGGTGCGGGCGCCGCCGGCCTGGACGGATCCACTGGCGCGGCCTTGGCCGCCTGCGAGGCTGAAACCAGCACCAGCTGGGTGGCGTTGAGCTGATTTTTCAGGCGCGCCGGTTCGTGCTCACCGCTTTTGACGCTGCCCAGAAAGCCCTGGCCGTACGCCAGCAGCAGGACGTTGACCGACAGCAGAGCCCAGAATGTGAATTTCAACACGGGTCGTTCCCTTGTGATGGCTGATGCGCTGCGCTCGAGTGCAGCCCGATCAGGACGATATTATCGGCCAGACGGTGCGGCACGGCCAGACTTGGCGCGATCAGATGCGCCGCTCCCCCCGACAGCACGCAGAATGCGTCGCCATGCAAACGGCAGGCGCGCTCGATGGCGCCGGCCTGCGCACCGATGCAGCCGGCGGCGATGGCATCGGCAGTATTGTCGGCAAAGCCGGCCGGCAGCAGGCGGGTGCTGTCGATCTGCGGCAGCTGCGCGGTGTTTTTCGCCAGCGCGGCGCTCATCAAACCCAGGCCCGGCAGGATCATCCCGCCCATGAACACGCCGTCGGCGCTGACCGCGTCGATGGTGGTGGCGGTGCCGCAGGTGGCCACGATCAGCGCGCGGCCCGGCTCCAGGGTGCGCGCGCCGAGCGCCGCGGCGAAACGGTCGCAGCCGAGCTGGCCGGGATTGCGGTAGGCATTGCGCATGCCGTCCAGGTGCGGCAGCGACATGAACCAGTCGATCGATGCGGCCGGGATCATCAGCTGCAGCTGGTCGCGCAGCTTGGGGCCGGCCACGTTGGCGACGATGGCCCGGTCGATCTTGTATGGCCGCCACTGGGCCGGCAGGTGATTGAGTTCGGCGTGCCCGGCGGCGCCGCTGGCGCTCCATTCGCCCGGCTGCGCGCCCTGGTGCGCGACCGCCCATTTGATGCGGGTGTTGCCGGCGTCGATCAGCAGCAGCACGCTAGGCCTCCACACTGCGCAGCGACACGTCGCCGGCCAGTACGGCGACCCGCTGGGCGCCGGCGTCGATCAGCAGTCGCCCGCCGCTGTCCACGCCGCAGGCAACGCCCTGGTGCTGGACGGCGCCGCCGTCGAGAATCGTCACGGCCTTGCCCTGATAGGCGTGGCGGGCGTTCCAGCGTTCGCGGAAGGCGTCGAAGCCGTCGCGTTCGAATTCGCGCAGGCTTTGCCACAGGCTGTCGAGCAGGGCGGCCATCAGGATATCGCGGTCCATTTGCGCCAGCCAGGCGGCGTTGGCCACCGGGCGGCCGATCCGCTGTTCGAGCTGGTCCGGCAGGCTGAGGTTGATGCCGATGCCGATCACCGCCCACACCGCGCTGCCGGCGCCGGCGGTTTCGATCAGGATGCCGGCCAGCTTGGCGCCATCGCGTTCGATATCGTTTGGCCACTTGAGCTGCACGGGCACGTTCAGCGCTTCAAGTGCGTCGGCAATCGCCACACCAAGCGCCAGCGGCAGGCCGGCCATGCGCGCCAATCCTTCATCGAAGCGCCAGGCCAGCGAGAAGGTAAGCGAGCCGCCGGCTTCGGACAGCCAGCTGCGCCCGGCCCGGCCGCGTCCGGCCAGCTGGTGTTCGGCCACCAGCAGCAGCGGGCGCGCCAGCGTGGCCGCGCGCGCCAGCAGGTCGGCGTTGGTCGAGCCGGTTTCCTGGACGACTTCGATGTCGACTTCGACGGCGGCGCGGCTGCGCCCGGCGATGCGCGCGGGGTTCATGGCTTGGCCTGGCGCGGCTTGTGCGGCGCGCGTGCGAACGCCAGGTCGTACAGGGTATTGGGCAGGGCGCGCAGCAGTTTGGCGACCGCGCCCATCTGCCACGGAATCACGCGGTAGCTGTCGCCGGCGGCGATGGCCTTGACGGCGCGCCTTGCGAAACGGTCGGCCGGCATCAGGAAGGGCATCGGGTAGGGGTTCTTGCTGGTCATCGGCGTGTCGATGTAGCCGGGGGCGATCGTCACTACCTGGATGCCGTGCGGTTTCATCTCCAGCCGCAGCGATTCGCAGTAGCAGCGTACCGCCGCTTTCGAGGCGCTGTAGGCGCCGGCGCCGGGCAGCCCGCGCACGCCGGCCACGCTGCCGATGCCGACCAGCCGGCGCGGTCCGTCCTGCTGTTTCATGGCGGCGATGAAGGGCGCGAACGTGGCGTAGGTGGCGTTGACGTTGGTGGCCAGGATGGCCTCGAATACGGCCTGGTCCTCGGGATGTTCGGTGAGGGTGCCGTGCGAGATGCCGGCGTTGGCGATGACGATGTCGGCGCCGCCGTGGCGGGCGATGAAGTCGGCCGCGGCGAGCGCAAGCGCGCGATGATCGGTGACGTCGAGCGGGTACACGGTGTGGCGCCCGGGATGCGGCAGCTGCGCGGCCAGTTCGGCCAGCACTTCATGGCGGCGCGCCACCAGACCGATGGAGGCGCCCTGGGCCGCGTATTCGCGCGCCAGCGCGGCGCCGATGCCGGACGAGGCGCCAGTGATAAACACCCGGGTCATCGGCGGCGCGTCCGCATGCTACTTCTGTTCCGCTTTCGCCTTGGCGACCAGGAAGTCGAGCACGCTCAGCGCGGCCTGCTGCTGTTCGGCTTCGCTGGAACCCTTGCTGCCCTGGCCAGCCAGGTAGGGCGAGGTCAGGTAGTGGCCGGCCACGGCCAGCATCGGCCAGCTGTCGACTTTGTAGGCCACCATCATGGCGTCGGCGCGGTGCACGCGCGCCGTGACGCCGAAGGACCGGTAGACGTCGATGAATTTGGCGCGGTCGATGCCGGCCTTGGCGGCCCAGTCGAATACCAGTTCGTCGCTGTTGAGGCGCTGGCGGTCTTGGCCGTGCATGGCGGCGAACACCCGCTCGTGGTATTGCGGCAGCAGGCCCATGGCCTCCAGCGTGAAGAACAGGCGCTGCTGCGGCGCCACGCTGGCGTCGCGCGGCACGTGCACCCGTTTGAAGACGATATTGTCGCCTTGCTTTTTGACCCAGGCCGACAGCATTGGCTCAAAGGCGTTGCAGTGCGGGCAGTAGTAGGCGAAGAACTCGGTGACTTCGACTTTCTTGCCTGAGTCGGTGTTCTGGATCTCCGGCAGCGTCATGTACTCGACGCCGTTTTGCGGATTGGCGGGGGCCGCACCGGCTCCGGCGGTGAAAGCGCACAGGGTCAGGGCGCTGAGATAGCCAAGCAGTTTTCGCATTTGAGCCTCGTTAGGTTATTTTTGATTGCGCACGATCGCCACATCGATGCCGCTGCCCTGCAGCTTGGCGCGCGCCCTGTTCATCGCTTCGGCCTGCGGATACGGGCCGACACGCACGCGGTGCAGCACGCCGGCGTCGGTGGTGCGGTCGCTGATGGCCGCTTCGAAGCCGAGCAGGGCCAGCTTGGCGCGGGTGTTTTCGGCGTCCGCCAGTTCGCGGAAGGCGCCGG
>CBFGOU010000266.1:0-6656 GCA_965650445.1 uncultured Oxalobacteraceae bacterium
TACACGCTGTCGTCGATGACCAGATGGCCGGCCAGCGCTTCGCCGTACACCCGCTGGCCGCGCGCGCGCGCGCGCGCGATGGCTTCCAGCGATTCGGCGCACGATACGTGCACGATGTAGACCGGCGTGCCCAGCACATTGGCGATGGCGATGGCCCGGTTGGCCGCCTCGGCTTCCACCTCGGGCGGGCGCGACAAGGGGTGCGCACCCGGGCCGGTCATTCCCTTGCGAAGCAGGTCCTGCTGAAGCTGGAACACCAGTTCGCCGTTTTCGGCATGCACGGTCGGAATCGCTCCCAGCTCCAGCGCGCGCTTGAAGCTGTGCACCAGCGTTTCATCGTCCGCCATGATGGCGTTCTTGTAGGCCATGAAGTGCTTGAAGCTGTTCACGCCATGCTCGCGCACCAGCTTGCCCATTTCTTCGTGCACCGAATCGGCCCACCATGTCACGGCCACGTGAAAGGTGTAATCGCCGGCCGACTTTTTCGCCCAGCCGCGCCAGGTGCGGTAGGCCTCGAGCAGCGACTGCCGGGGATCGGGGATCACGAAATCCATGATGGTGGTGGTGCCGCCCGCCAGGCCGGCCGCGGTACCGGTAAAGAAATCGTCGGCCGTGACAGTGCCCATGAAGGGCAGCTGCATGTGGGTGTGGGGGTCGACCCCGCCGGGCATGACGTACTGGCCGCCGGCGTCGATCACGATGGCGCTGGCCGGCGCGTCGAGGTTTTCGCCCACGGCGACGATCTTGTCGCCGTAGCACAGCACATCGGCGCGGAAAGCACGGTCGGCATTGACGACGGTGCCGCCGCGGATAATCGTGGTCATTGAACGTCTCCTGGTTATAAATGCGCAGCCGGGCTGAGGGCGGGCACGGACTTCCCTTTCATCAGGACGCCGTAGACCAGCGCCGCAATGGCGATCCCGACGAACCACGCATAGGTGTAGATGGTCTTGAATCCCTCGCCCACACTGCCGAACGAAGCCGGAAAAGCCGCATTCAGGAAGCCCGGGATGTTCGGCAGGACGCCCACCACGAAGGCTGTCACCGCCGCCATGTTCCAGCCGCTGCCGTACGAGTAGACGCCGTCGTTGCGGTACAGGCTGGCCACATCGAGTTCGGTCTTGCGGATGAAGTAGTAGTCGATGATCAGGATGCCGGCGATCGGCCCGAGCAGGGCCGAGTAGCCGATCAGCCAGGTGAAGACATAGCCCTGGGTCGATTCGAGTATCTTCCAGGGCATCATGACGAGCGCGATGCCGGCCGTGATGTAGCCGCCGGTGCGGTACGCCACCAGCTTGGGCGCCAGCGACGAGAAGTCGTAGGCCGGCCCGACCAGGTTGGCGGCCAGGTTGACGCTGACGGTATCGATCAGCAGCACGATCAGCGCGATCAGCACGGCGGCGCCGGTCATGCGGCTGGCCAGATCGACCGGGTCCCAGATCGCCTTGCCGTACAGGGCCACGGTGGCCGAGGTGACGATCACGGCCAGCAGGGCCAGCAGGCCCATCGGCACCGGCAGGCCGATGGTCTGGCCGGCCAGCTGGTCGCACTGGGTTTTGGCGAAGCGGGTGAAGTCGGGAATATTCAGCGCCAGCGTCGCCCAGAAGCCGACCATGGCGGTCAGCGAGGGCCAGAAACTGGTCCAGAACTGCCCGGCTTTTTTACCGCCCTCGACGAACTGGGATGGCTGGTCGAGCAGCGGACCGAAGCCGCCCGCCTTGTTGTAGACCCAGCCGAGCAGCACGAAGCAGATGACGATTTTCAGTGGCGCGGTCCAGGTTTCGAGGCGGCGGATCGATTCCATGCCATGCACGATGTACCAGAACTGGATGGCCCAGAAAGCCAGGAAGCAGATCAGCTGGGCGCCGTTGATGCCCAGGCCGCCGATCCTGGCGCCGCCGATCTCGTGGCCGGCCATTACGCCGAGCAGCGTGTAAATCATGCTGCCGCCGAACCAGGTCTGGATGCCGTACCAGCCGCAGGCCACCACCGCGCGCATCAGCGCCGGGATGCGCGCGCCGGTGGTGCCGAACGATGCGCGCGCGAGGACTGCGTAGGGAATGCCGTATTTGGTGCCGGCGTGGCCGATCAGAAGCATCGGCAGGAGCACGATGGCGTTGGCCAGGAAGACCGTGAACACGGCCTGCCAGGCCGACATGCCGCCTTCGATCAGGCTGGCGGACAAGGTGTAGGCCGGAATGCACATCACCATGCCGACCCACAGCGCGGCGAAGTGGTACCAGCGCCACGTGCGTTGCAGCTCGGTGGTCGGGGCCAGATCGGCGTTGTAGAGCTGAGTGTCGTTCGTCACAGTGCAGTTCTCCATGAGGATTCAAGAAGGGCGGTGCTGACACTTGTGTTGCAAATACCATACCACACTGCCTGTCGTCCCCCCGCGTTTGCGAGGACGACATTTATTCATGCGGCACTACCTCGGGCTCCAGTTCCGCCCTTGGATTCCTCGGGTCCTTGGTCCAGTTCATATACGGCTTGCCGGCCGGCTGCGGCACCATGGTAATGCAAGCCTCCACCGGACAGGTAATCTCGCACAGATTACACCCAACGCACTCCGATTCGATGACTTCATATGCGCGCGCACCGGCCGCGTCGATCAACTGGGCGATCGACTGGTGCGACGTATCCTCGCACGCGATATAGCACTTGCCGCACTTGATGCACTTCTCCTGATCGATTTGCGCAATCACCTGGTAATTCATGTCCAGGTACTTCCAGTCCGTGGTATTGGGCACGGCCTTGCCGGAGAACTCGGCAATGCTCCTGTAGCCCTTTTCATCCATCCAGCGCGACAGCCCATCCTTCATCTCCTCGACGATGCGGAAGCCATGCAGCATCGCGGCGGTGCAGACCTGCACCGATCCGGCGCCCAGGGCGATGAATTCGGCCGCGTCGCGCCAGTTGCCGATGCCGCCGATGCCGGAAATCGGCAAGCCGTGCGTTTCGGGATCGCGTGCAATCTCGGCCACCATATTGAGCGCAATCGGCTTGACCGCCGAACCGCAGTAACCCCCATGCGTGCTGGCGTTGCCGACCGCCGGAAACGCCACCATGCGGTCCAGGTCGAGGTGGGTGATCGAGTTGATTGTATTGATCAGCGAGACCGCATCCGCGCCGCCCGCCTTGGCCGCGCGCGCCGGCTTGCGCACGTCGGTGATATTGGGCGTCAGCTTGACGATCACCGGCAGCCGGGAGTGCTTCTTGCACCACGCCGTCACCATTTCCACATACTCGGGCACCTGCCCCACCGCCGATCCCATGCCGCGCTCCGGCATGCCGTGCGGGCAGCCGAAGTTCAGTTCGATGCCGTCCGCGCCGGTCGCCTCGACCTTCGGCAGCATCTCCGCCCACAGCGCTTCCTCGCACGGCAGCATCAGCGACACGATGATGGCGCGGTCCGGCCAGTCGCGCTTGACCTGGGTGATCTCGGCCAGGTTGATCTCCAGGCTGCGGTCGGTAATGAGCTCGATGTTATTGAAGCCCAGGACTTCGCGGTTCTTTCCGTAATGCGCCGAATAGCGCGACGAGACGTTCACCGCCGGCGGATCTTCGCCCAGCGTCTTCCACACGACGCCGCCCCACCCCGCCTCGAAGGCGCGCACCACGTTGTACGCCTTGTCGGTCGGCGGCGCCGAAGCCAGCCAGAATGGGTTGGGCGACTTGATGCCGCAAAATTCGATGCTCAGATCGGCCATGTCAGGCTCCCGTCCTGGATTGGATATCGTTGTGGATCGCGATGGCGGCCAGCTTGCCGTGCTGGACCGCCTGCACGGTCAGGTCCTGTCCCGGAGCGACGCAATCGCCGCCCGCATACACGCCCGCCAGCGCAGTGCGGAAACCGGCATCGACGCGGATCTTGTCGCCGTCGCGCGCGAGCGCCTGCGCCATCTGGCCGGACAGCCCGGCCGCCTCGATCGACTGGCCGATGGCCTTGAATACGGCGTCGGCGGCGATCTCGATGAAGGCGCCGGTGCCATGCAGCTTCCCGTCCGCCATGCGCGTTTCCTCGAAACGCATGCCGCGCACGCGCCCGCCGTCATCAAGCAGCACTTCCAGCGGCGCGGCCCAGGTGCGGATGCGCACCTGATTGAGCTTGGCGATCTCCTGTTCATGGTGCGTGGCCGTCATCGATTCGGCGCCGCGGCGGTACACCAGCGTCACGTCTTCGGCGCCGAGGCGCTTGATCTGCACGGCCATATCGATCGCCGTGTTCCCCGCGCCGATAACGATGGCGCGGCGCGGCACCGGCAAGGCAGACAGGTCGCTGGCCTGGCGCAGGCTGGCGATGTAGTCGACCGCTGCCATCAGTCCGGGCGCATCTTCGCCGGTGAGGCCAAGCTGGCGGCTGGCGTTCAGGCCGATGCCTAGGAAGACCGCGTCGTACTGCGCGTGCAGGTTTTCAAGGTGCAGGTTGCGGCCGAGCGCATGGCCGTAACGGATCTCGATGCCACCGATCGCCAGCAGGAACTCGACTTCACGCTGTGCGAAATCGCCCGGCAGCTTGTACTTTGCGATGCCGTATTCGTTCAGGCCGCCGGCCTTTTCGCGGGCCTCGAAGATGACGACCTCGTTGCCCAGCATGGCCAGGCGGTGCGCGCAGGCCAGGCTGGCAGGACCCGCACCGACCACGGCGACGACCTTGCCGGTCGCCGGCAGGCGCTCGAACGGATGCCTGTCGAAGGTGGCATTATCGAGTGCGTAGCGCTGCAGCAGGCCGATCTTGACCGGCTGGCCTTCCTCGTCATGGTTGCGCACGCAGGCGTCTTCGCACAGGATCTCGGTCGGACAGACGCGGGAGCAGGCGCCGCCCAGGATGTTCTGCTTGAGGATGCCGGTGGCGGCACCGTTGATGTTCCTGTCGTGGATATTGCGGATAAAGCTGGCCACGTTGATCTCGGACGGGCAAATGCGGGTACAGGGTGCGTCGTAACAGTACAGGCAGCGCGCGCTTTCGATGGCCGCCTGCCTGCTGGTGAGCGGCGGTGCCAGGTCGGTGAACTGCGTGGCCAGCTCCGCGTGCGTGGCCGCCGTGGGAGGCAGATGGTTGAGCGATTCGATCATGGTTCATCCCTGTTTTTATGTCGTATTGGTCTAACGCCGCCTGCTACTTCATCTGCGGGAACGCAAATTCCGCGCCAGCGCTGGCGGTGTTGGGCCAGCGCTGCATCACTGCCTTGTGGCGCGTATAGAAGCGCACGCCTTCCGGTCCATACGCGTGATGGTCGCCGAACAGGCTGCGCTTCCATCCGCCGAAACTGTTGAACGCCATCGGAACCGGCAGCGGCACATTCACCCCCACCATGCCGACCTGGATCTGGCGCACGAACTCGCGCGCCGTGCCGCCGTCGCGGGTGTAGATCGCCACGCCGTTGCCGTACTCGTTGGCGTTGATCAGATTGACCGCCGCAGCCACGTCCGGTGCGCGCATCACGCACAGCACCGGGCCGAAAATCTCTTCCTTATAAATCGTCATGTCGGGCGTGACGTGATCGAACAGGGTGCCGCCGACAAAGAAGCCCTCTTCGCGTTCGGCCACCTTGCAGCCGCGTCCATCGACCAGCAGCGCGGCGCCCTGCTCCACGCCTTCGCTGATCAGGCGTTCGATCCGCTCCTTGGCCTGGCGCGTCACGACCGGCCCCATTTCGGCATCGCCTGCCATGCCGTCGCCAATCTTGAGTGCGGCGGTGCGCTCCGACAGTGCGCCGATCAGGCGCTCGCCCGCGTCGCCCACCGCCACCACGACCGAAATGGCCATGCAGCGCTCGCCCGCCGACCCGAACGCCGCTCCCATCAGCGCATCGACCGCCATGCCGATATCGGCATCGGGCATGACCACCATGTGGTTCTTGGCCCCGCCCAGCGCCTGCACGCGCTTGCCCGCCGCAGTGCCACGCGCGTAGATGTATTCGGCGATCGGGGTCGAGCCGACGAAGCTGATGGCCTGCACCTCGCGATGCTCGAGCAGCGCATCGACCGTCACCTTGTCGCCCTGGACCACGTTGAATACGCCGTCCGGCAGGCCAGCTTCCTTGAGCAGCCTGGCGTGCAGCAGGGACGGCGACGGGTCCCGTTCGGACGGCTTGAGCACAAAGGTATTCCCGCACGCGATCGCCACCGGGAACATCCACATCGGTACCATGACCGGGAAGTTGAACGGCGTGATGCCCGCCACCACGCCGAGCGGCTGGCGCATCGACCAGGCGTCGATGCCGCGCGCGATCTGGTCGGTGAATTCGCCCTTGAGCATCTGCGGAATGCCGACCGCGAACTCCACCATCTCGATACCGCGCGCGACCTCGCCCTGCGCATCCGAAAACGTCTTGCCGTGTTCGCGCGTGACCATCGCGGCGAAATCGTCGGTGTGCGCCTGGCACAGCTGCAGGTACTTGAACAGCACGCGCGCGCGCGTCAGCGCCGGTGTGGCCGCCCAGGACGGAAAGGCGGCGGCGGCGGCGGCCACCGCCGCATCGACCTCCTGCGCCGTACCAAGCGCCACCCGGGCGCACGGCGATCCGATGGCCGGGTTGTACACGTCGGCGTACCGGCCGCTGCGCGTGTCGGCCTTGTGGCCGTTGATGTAATGCGTGATGGTGTCGAGATCGCTCATGGAATCAGTCCAGGTTTTTCAAAATGGTGGCGAG
>CBFGOU010000267.1:0-6628 GCA_965650445.1 uncultured Oxalobacteraceae bacterium
AGTTCGATCTGGAAGCGGCGCGACTGCTTGTCGAGCATATTGGTGGGCGACATGGTCACGCGCACGTAGCCGACGATCTCGCTGGTGAGCGTGCGCGGACGCAGGTCGGTGGTGTCGGACACGTGCGGCAGGCCTTTGTCGGAGAACAGGTTGATCTTGACCATCTGCTTCTTGATCGGCACTTCGTACGAGCGGCTTTCGGCCTGCTCGGCGGTGCGCGAGGTGACGCTGATGGCGCCCTTGTGCGACGCGTCGACCACTTCGATGCGGTAGATGTTGCGGTCCGACTGCACCAGGCCGTTGATGGTCAGGCGCAGGTCGGGCAGGTTGCCGGTGATGACGTTGTATTCGCTGGTCTCGGCCAGCGCCTTGGCCAGGATGCGTCCGCGCTCGGCCAGTTCCTCGGCCACCTGGGCGCGGTGCGAATACCATGAATAGCCGACGAAGGACGTGAACAGGAACACCACCGGCATCATGGTGATGAACGCCATGCGGGTGCCGATGCTCCAGCTTTGCCAGAAACGCAGGGTGGTGGCGTCGCGAGGTCTCATGGCAGGGGCCTTTTCAGGACGGTGATCAGGGACGTCTTGGGCGGGCGGTTGGCGAAGTTGCGCGCGGCCGCGTCGACCGATACGTCGAGCGAGCGCGCCACGCTTTCGTTGACGATGGTGCTGAAGTAGCGCGGAAACTGCGGCGGGGCCAGTTCGCCCGTGTCCAGGTAGGCGCCCACCACGTCGGCCACGTGGGCGTTGATCTGTTCAATGTCCGAGTAGGTCGAGGCCAACGCGCCGGCCTTGACCATGTCGGCCGAAAAGCCGATCACGGCCTGGTTGTGGCGGTAGGTCGACAGCAGGATGCTGCGGATGTTTTCCTCGGTGTAGACGGCGCTGTCGGGCACCGCCAGCAGCACGCGCGCCTGGGTGATGCGGCTGATGAAGCGGTTGATGTCGGCGCCGCGCGGGTAGTCGTACAGCTCGTCCACGTGCGCCAGCACCGGCTTGAGGAAGGCGGTCTCGCGGCTGATCAGCGCGAACACGCGCACCGGGCGCTTGAACAGCAAGGTCACCAGGTGCAGCTGGTCGGCCGGCGCCGGCTCGGCGAAGATCGCGGTGGTCGACATCAGCTGGCGCGCCGGCAGCGCGGCCGTGTGGGCGTGCCAGACCTGGCTGGAGGTGTAGGCCGCGATCAGCACGCAATTGCAGGGCTTGGCCATGGCTTCGCGCAGCGCGCTTGGGCCAACCGCCACCACCACCGGGCGGCGCGGCTCGGCGCCGGGCGAGGCGTAGACGTGGGTCAGGCGCTTGCGCAGGTCGGTGGCGATGCGCTGCGACAGTTCGGACGGGTCGCCGGTGACGATGCGAAAGCGCAGCGCCTTGATTTCGCTGGCCTGCGCGAACGCACAGGCGGCCAGACCGATGGCCAGGGCGAATGCGCGCCGCAGCCCTGCCCCGCGCATGCCGCCCACTAAGGTTCGATCAGGCCGTGCTTGACGGCCAGCTTGGTGATATAGGCCTGCCGGTGCACGCCCAGCTTTTCCTTGACCGATTGGCTGATGTTGCTGATGGTCTTGGTGGAGAGGTTGAGTTTTTCGGCGATTTCGGCGTTGGTCAGGCCTTCGGCCATCAGTTTGAAAATCTCCAGGCCGCGCTGGTCCAGCTGCGACTGGGGCGAGGCGTCGCCGCGCACCGACAGGTTGGCCAGGCGTTCGGCGATGTGCGGCAGGAAATACAGCTTGCCTTCGTGGGCGTGGCGCACCGCCGTGGCCAGGTCGGCCGGGTCGCAATCCTTGGTGACGAAGGCGCGCGCACCCAGGCGGTAGGTTTCCTTGATCAGGCTATCCTGGTCGAACTGGCTGAGGAAGATGATGTTGGCGCCGGAGTCGCTGGCGAGGATGTCGCGCGCGGCGTCCAGGCCGGTCAGTTCGGTGCCGAAGCGGATGTCCATGACCAGCACGTCCGGTTTGAGTTCGGCGTACATGGCGACCGCTTCGTCCGGCGTTTTGGCTTGCCCCACGACATCCATGCCGACCCCGGCCAGCGACATGGCGAAACCGGTCATGACGATGGGATGATCGTCCGCCAGCATCACGCGTACCGGTTTGTCTGCTGTCTGCACTGCCCGTCCTCCATTTACATCCGCTTACCGTTGAAACACTGCAATGTGTGCCGCCTGACGGAACCACGTGCAGCCTGACGGGATTATTTCATACAACGGGGCTGGACGTATATCTTAACGATTGTGTGAGCCGGCTCAACACCCCTCACATTATTGATTGCATGTCGGAAGTTGCCGTCCGGGCCTTTTGGCGCGGCGGCCGCGCCCTACCGCCCATCAACCATCATCGCTTTATATTTTCACGAGGCAACCCGGCACTCATTCAGCCTTAAGCGAGAAAGGAATACAATGTCCCGCGCGCCTTACCAAGGCGCGTATTTATCCACTTTCTCGCCACAGGAACCCATGCACAAGATGCTCTCTTCCGTCGTGAGCTCGGCCCTGGCTACCAGCCTGGTCCTGGCAATCCCCGCGACCGCCGCCAGCGCGGCATCCAAGCCCGTCGTCCAGGAATCGACCCTGCGCGCCCATCTTGCCTTTCTGTCCGACGATCTGCTCGAAGGACGTGGCACCGGACAGCGTGGTGGTGAGCTGACCGTCGCCTACCTCGAGTCGCAGGCCATGGCGCTTGGGCTCAAGCCGGGTAACGGCAAGAGCTACCGCCAGGCCGTCAAGATTGCCGGCGTGAAGGCCGAACCGGAGGCGAGCTCGATCGGCCTGCAAGCGGGTGGCAAGGCGCTGCCGCTGACCTTCGGCAAGGATTGGGTATGGGCGCCGGGCGACGCGACCGCATCGCACGCTTTCGACGCCGAGCTGGTGTTCGCAGGCTACGGCATTACCGCGCCGGAAGAAGGCTGGGACGATTACCGGGGCCTCGATGTCCAGGGCAAGGTGGTGGTGGCCATGGTCAACGACCCGATGTCGACCGCTGCCGCCCCCAATCGTTTCGGCGGCAAGGGCCTGACCTATTACGGCCGCTGGACCTACAAGTTCGAAGAAGCGGCGCGCCACGGCGCAGCCGGCATCCTGCTGATCCACACCACGCCATCGGCATCGTACGACTGGAGCGTGGTGCAGAACAGCTGGCTGAGCGAACGCTTTCAGCTGGCGCAGGGCACGCGCGGTACCGGCCTGCAAGGCTGGATGACGGACGACACGGCGCGCGCACTGTTCAAGGCGGCGGGCAAGGACCTGGACGCGCTGCGTGCGGCAGCCGAGGTGAAAGGCTTCAAGCCGGTGGCGCTGGATGCGCGCGTCAAGGGCGACATGAAAGCGGCGGTGCGGATGGTCGAGCAATTCAACGTCGCCGCCGTCGTACCCGGCACGGATCCGAAGCTGAAGGACGAAGTCGTCATCTACAGCGCCCATTGGGATCATCTGGGCAAACAGGGTACCGGCAAGGACACCATCTACAACGGTGCGGTCGACAACGCGTCCGGCAGCGCGGGCCTGCTGGCGATGGCGCAAGCGGCTGTGGCCGCCCCGGCCAAGCGCAGCCAGATGTTCCTGTGGGTGGCGGCCGAGGAGCAGGGGCTGCTGGGCAGCGCGGCGTACGGCAGCAATACGCTGTGGCCTGCCGCGAAAACTGCCGCGGCGCTCAATCTCGACAGCCTGAATTTTGCCGGCGCCACCAAGGATATCAAGGTGGAGGGCAGCGAACGCACCGAACTTGCCGCCATGGCGGCGGCGACCGCCAAGTCCATGGGCTTGCAGATCAGCGCAGCCGAGCCGGACCTGAAAGGCGCTTACTTCCGCAGCGACCACTTCAGCTTTGCCAAGCTGGGCATCCCGGCGTTCTCCATCGAAGGCGGCAAGCTGTATGTGAAAGACCCGCAAGCGTCGACAGCGAACTGGGACGCGTACGAATCGGCGCGCTACCATCAGGTGTCGGACGAATACGACCCCAACTGGGACCTGGGCGGCATGGTGCAGCAGGCGCAGTTCACCTTAAACCTGGGGCGCATGGTGGCCGATGGCCAGCGTATGCCGGCATGGAAGGCTGGCGACGCCTTTGGCCGGGTTCGCGCCGCCAAATAACGCTTTTACTGGAAAAGGAATCGTATGCCGATCTTCGGTCTCGGATTGCATATTCTGATAGCGCTTTTTTTCGCCGTCCATGTGGTGCGTTCCGGACGCGAGATGTATTGGCTGTTCGTGCTCTTCTCGTTTCCTCTGCTCGGCAGCCTGGTTTACTTTCTTGCCGTGTTCCTGCCGCATTCCCGGCTGGACCATGGCTTGCGTAAAGCCGGTCGGACCATCGAGAAGAGCATCAATCCCGGACGCGCCCTGCGTGAAGCGCAGGATGCCTTCGGTCTGACGCCGACCGCGCACAACCAGATGCGGCTGGCGCGCGCCATGTACGAGGCCGGCATGATGGAGCAGGCGGTCACCCAGTTCGACGCCTGCCTGAGCGGACCGTTCGCCAAGGATCCGGAGATCAACCTGGGCGCGGCGATGGCCAGGCTGGCCAACGGACAGGCGGCCGATGCCGTCTCGGTGCTGGAAGCGCTGCGTCGACACAACGCCGGGTTCCGCCCGGAGCAGGTGGGCTTGCTATTGGCGAAGGCATACGCGCAAGCCGGCCGCCCACTTGACGCCGGCGCCGAGTTTGATTCGGTGGTCAGCCGCTTTTCCAGCCTCGAAGCGCGCGGCGAATATGCCCTGTGGGCGCTGGCCAGCGGCGACCTGACGATCGCTCGGCGCGAATTGAAGGAACTCGATCATGCACGCAAGCATATGAGCAAATACACGCGTGGCTTGCACCAAGACCTGTTCCGCCGCATCGATGCGGAACGCGCGAAAGCTGGCGTGTAGGCCGTAGCTTCGGTCCGTTTCCCACTAACTGCCGCCCAGCTTCTGCCGGGCGGCATTTTTTATTCAAACTTGCTTCACATTTGGCGTGGATGATGAAGGCTCGATCCCGAACTTTGAAAGGAAACATCATGCTCAAATGCGCTTCTCTTTTCGCGCTATTGCTGTGTGCCGGCACGGCACTGGCCCAGAACGATGCGCCGCCACCGCATGGGCGCCCAGGGCCGCCCCAGGAAGCCTTCGACGCTTGTAAGGGCAAGAAGGATGGCGATGCGGCGGAACTGAAGAGCAAACACGGCGAAGCGGTGAAAGGCACCTGCCGGCTGGTGCTCATCCCGTCCAAGCCACCGGGCGGTGAAGATGCACAGCGGCCTGCGCGCTGAGTTCTGCAAAATTGCTCCACATTTGTCTGCGAAGATTGCTACAACTGACCAACAGGAGAAAACATTATGACTGAACGCGCTTCCATCTAACACCTCTCGGCAGGATGCATGTCAATCGCGGCTTGCATCCTCGCGTTTCATTCTGGCGCGAATCCCGTCCGCAGCGCATGATCTTTCGCGGCTTGGCCAGCGGGTTCTGCACTGGCTGTTGCAAGGCGTGTGGTTGCTAGCGAGACAACTGCGTGTTAGCGCTCGCGAGCGCCTCTTCCGCTACGTGTAGCATCACCTGAAGCGCGGCTCACACTGACGGTCATGCGAAGGTTTGCCTGAAGAGTTGCACTATGTCAACCATTAAAAAGTCGTTTCCTCTAGATTAAAGTTCTGGCGGCCTAGCCGGCGACTTGGAACTTAACGGGAGATGACAATGGGACAGGAAACGTCCAGCGGGCAAAAAAAGCAGGCTGCACCGCTGACATCGAAGAAGCCTCGAAAGCTGATCAAGATAAATCTTGCGCAGCAAATGCTCGAAGCTTACGAGGGAGATGCGTTAGTGTTCCGCTTTCAGTGCGTCAGTGGTGACAAGGACCACCCAACTGGACGAGGGACATTTTCGATTTTTCGGAAGCACGAGCGCTATACGAGTAAGACTTACAACGGCGAAGATGGACTACGCTATGTTCTTCACTACAAACGGCAAAGCAATCCATCAGTATCATGGCCCAGCGCCGTGGCCCTTGCTTCGGGCCGGAAGAGCGCTAACGGAATGGGTCGGGTCACACGGATGTGTGCGCCTGCAGTGTGCCGATGCCAAGGCGCTATTTGACTGGGCGCCTGAAAGAACCGAGGTGCGAATCTTATGAAAAGTCGTGCATTGATCGTCGTCGCGCTCATCTTAGGTCTGCTTGGCGGGGTGGTTCTCCATGCAACCAGCACCTCTTCACGCTCGACCGTCGAACCGCACAGCGAACTTCAATCGGTAAGCCTGGATCATGTACAAGTGATGATCTTTGCGAGCGATAAGATGACACTTACCGCTCAGCGTTCAGTCATTGGTGGGCCACTTGAAGTCACCGCAACCTACGCGGACGGAACAGCCACACAACACTGCACGGGCGGCAGCGATCTTGGCGGAAGGCTTTTACCGCTCGCTCACATTACCGCCAAACGCGGTCTTACGGTCAACGAGCGCGAACGAATGTTTCCCACATATGTCGGTCAATTTTCTTTGCTCACCTTTGGGCAAGAAAACGATGGACCAGTGACTGTTTTCTCGAGCACCACTGGAAACGCCGTTGCGTTCGTCGCAACGGAATACATAACTGAAGTCGCAGTGCCTTTGGTGACATTCCAAAGGCTGGGCAAAGCTTGCCTCTGACTAG
>CBFGOU010000268.1:0-6605 GCA_965650445.1 uncultured Oxalobacteraceae bacterium
GGCAGATCTGCCAGCGGTCGACCGGCACGTCGTCGGCCAGGCCGTTGGCGCGCAGGGCCGCGCGCCAGAACGGCGGCGCGCTGATGTTCTCCATGAAGCGGCTGGTGATCACCTGGTTGCCTTCGGTGCGCGTGTTGACCGGAGCCTCGTCGATCTCCTTCTGCCCGATGCTGTCGGCGTGCACATACGTCTCGTGGGTCAGGTCCATCAGGTTGTCGACCATCAGCCGGTAGTCGCACGCGATGTGAAACAGGCCCCCGCCATAGGCCCACTCCGGGCTGCCGGCCCATTCGAGCGTATGGATAGTGGCGCTATCGGCCAGGGCCGGGTCGCCCGGCCACACCCAGATGAAGCCATAGCGCTCCTCGACCGCATAGCTGCGGATGCAGGGAAAGCCGCGCACCCGCTGGCCCGGCATGGCCACCGGCTTGCCGTCGCAGCCCATCTGCAGGCCGTGATAGCCGCACACCAGCTGGCCGTCGCGCACGAAGCCGAGCGACAGCGGCGCGCCGCGGTGGGGACAGAAGTCTTCGACGGCGGCCACCTTGCCCTGCTCGCCACGGTAAAACACGATGCGCTCGCCGCAGATCTGGCGGCCAAGCGGTTTGTCGACGATCTCGTCTGGGGTGCACGCTACATACCAGGCATTTTTGGGGAACATGGCCATCTCCACTTGTATATGATGAATAACATTCAGTACGCTGAATGCGACTCAAGTATGGACCGGTTCTTTGCAAAAGTAAACACCTTCGCAACGCGGCGGCCGGGGTGCGTGCTACCATGTCGCCCACTGACCATGGACCACACATCCGACACCCCGGCCCCCGCCCCCGGCAGCGAGCTGACCGACCTGTACGAACATCCCGGACACCTGCTGCGGCGCGCCCAGCAAATCTCGGTATCGCTGTTCCATGACGAATTTGGTTCCGCCCTCACCCCGGTGCAATATGCCGCCCTGCGCGCCCTGTCCAGCCATCCCGGCATCGATCAGGTCACCCTGGCCGGCATCGTGGCGCTCGACACCTCGACCACCGCCACCGTGTGCGTCCGGCTCGATGAAAAAGGTCTGATCGAGCGCCGCGTCATTCCGCACAACCGGCGCCAGCGTGCCCTGTACGTGACGGCGGCCGGCCTGGCCCTGCTGGCCGAGCTGATTCCGCCGTCGCAGCGCCTGCGCCAGCGCCTGCTCGCTCCCCTCAGCGCCGAGGAACAGGCGCAGTTCATGCACCTGCTGGCCAAACTCGTCACCGCCAACAATGAGGAAAGCCGCGCGCCGCTGGCGGCGCCGGGGTCGTCACCGCTGGAATGAGTCAACCCTGCCACGCTTAACAGAAGGAGTAGCCTATGGCCCGACGCTTTGTCGACCTCTCGATTTACCTTGAAAACGATGTTCTGTCGGACCCGCCAACGCTGGCGCCAAAAATTGAATACCAGACCCACAAGGAGACGGTGCGCGAATTCATGCACCTGCTGCCAGGGACCAAGCCGGAAGACTTCCCCGATGGCGAAGCGGCGGCCGCCGAATGGGTGCGCCTGACCACGCACAGCGGCACCCATCTGGACGCGCCCTACCACTTTCACTCGACCATGAACGGCAAGCTGGGCGAGCCGGAAAAATCGATCACCATCGATGAAGTGCCGCTCGAATGGTGCTTCCAGGCCGGCGTCAAGCTGGACTTCCGCCATCTGCCCGATGTCCATGTGGTCAGTGCCGCCGAAGTCGAAGCCGAGCTGGCGCGCATCGGCCATGTGCTGCAGCCGCTCGACATCGTCGTCGTCAACACCCGCGCCGGATCACGCTACGGTAACAACGACTACATCAACGCCGGCTGCGGCATGGGCTACGAGGCGACCATGTACCTGCTCGAACGCGGCGTGCGCCTGACCGGCACCGACGCCTGGAGCTGGGATGCGCCATTCTCGTACACGGCCAAGCGCCTGCAGGAAACCGGCGACATCTCGCTGATCTGGGAAGGCCACAAGGCCGGACGCGACATCGGCTACTGCCACCTCGAAAAGCTGCACAATCTCGAAGCGCTGCCGGGGCACGGCTTTACCATCTCGTGTTTCCCGCACAAGATCCGCGGCGCCTCGGCCGGCTGGACGCGCGCCGTGGCGATCTTCGAGGACGACTAAATCCAGGGTTCGCTTATTGAACCTGATAAAAGCGCAGCACCGCGGCGTCCGGCTGGCGTTCGGCCACGCCGATGAATACGGCGCGGTTGAGCCATTCATACTTGCTGCCGGCCGGCGCCTCGAACTGGGCCGTGGTGCGGAAGTAGTACTCGCTCGCCGGCACCGGCTCGCCCTTGGCGATACGCTCCATGACGGCGGGCGGCGCGTGGCGCATGCCGCGGTTCTCCACCATGATCAGGGTGCCGTCGTCGGTCTTGAGGGTGTACTTGGCCTGCACGTCGATGACGCCGTCGGGGCGGACGAACTGCCAGTCCGCGCCTCCCGGCACCACCGTGCCTTTGATGCCGGGGCCGGCGAAGCTGCCGCCGGCGATGGGGATCACGCGGCGCAGGCCGTAGGCGCTCTGGCCGATGACCAGGGGCTTGTCCACCTTCACCCGCGCTTCGAAGACGAAGTCGGTGCGCAGCGCTGGCGGGGCAGGCGGTTCGGCGGCCTGCACAGCCAGGCAGGCGCAAGACAGAATCAGTGCTAACTGCGGTTTCATGGATGCTCTCCCAAGGCGAGCCCGAATTATGGGCCATCCTGATCGCGCGGATCAAGCGGCGCTTAAAACGCCCCCACATAGTTTTCCGCCAGCGCGGTAGCCAGCGCGCGCGAGGACACCACATTGTCCAGTTCCGCGCGCTGCACTTCGCGCTGGAAGGAGCTGGCGTCGTCGAAGGTATGCAGCATGCTGGTCATCCACCACGAAAAGTATTCGGCGCGCCAGATACGCTTGAGCGCGTCGCCGGTGTAACTGTCCAGACGCTCGCTGCGGCCCTGTCCGTAGAACTGTTCCAGCCCCTGCGCCAGCAGGCGCACGTCCGACACGGCCAGGTTCATGCCCTTGGCGCCGGTCGGTGGCACGATATGGGCGGCGTCTCCGGCCAGGAACAGGCGGCCCGACTGCATCGGCGTGGACACGAAGCTGCGCATGCCGATGATATTCTTCTGGAAGATCCTGCCTTCCTGGAGGCGCCAGCCATCGGCGTTCTCGAGGCGCGCATGCAGCTCGGCCCAGATGCGGTCGTCCGTCCAGTTGTCGACGGAGTCTTTCGGATCGCACTGGAAGTACAGCCGCTGCACCGCCGGCGAACGCGTGCTCACCAGGGCGAAGCCGCGCTCATGGCGCGCGTAGATCAGTTCGGGCGACGACGGCGCCGACTCGACCAGGATGCCGAACCAGCCGAAGGGATAGATGCGCTGATGGTCATTGCGCCCCTGCTGCGGCATGGCCGGGCGCGAGACCCCATGAAAGCCGTCGCAGCCGATCACGAAGTCGGCATCGACGCGGCAGGCTTCGCCCTTGTGGCTGAAGCTCACGTACGGGGCGCTGGTCCGGGTATCGTGCGCAGCCACATCGCTCACGTTGAACAGAAGCTGGCCGCCGGCGGCCTCGCGCGCCGCCACCAGATCCTTGATCACCTCATGCTGGGCATAGACGGTGATCGATTTGCCGGTCAATTCCTGCAGGTCGATACGGTGGCGGCGTCCGCCGAAGGCCAGTTCGAAGCCGTGATGCAGCGCGCCCTCGGCACGCATGCGTTCACCCACCCCCGCCTGATCGAGGATATCCATGGTGCCTTGCTCGAGCACGCCGGCGCGGATGGTCGACTCGACCTCGGCCTGGCTGCGCGACTCGAGCACCACCGACTCGATGCCGTTCAGGTGCAGCAGGTGCGACAGCAGCAGCCCGGCCGGGCCGGCGCCAATGATGGCAACTTGGGTACGCATGACAGTCTCCCGGATAATTTATGAGAGCAATGGTAGACAAGCCGGGCCTGGAATAGAATGGATGAAGTCATCCAATTCTTGTACTTTTTTGACATGCCGCAGCCAGCCAACCCGGTTCCAGCCGAGATCCCGAAGTTCGCCCTCTATGGTGAAAGCACGCCCGTAGCGAACGCCGAATTCGTCCATGTGGAGCTGATCGAAACGCGCAGCCGGCTGCACGACTGGCACATCGCGCGGCATACCCACCCCGGGCTGTTTCAGGTACTTTTTCTGCTTGGCGGCAGTGTGCGCGCGGTGATCCAGGACGCGCTGTGG
This sequence comes from uncultured Oxalobacteraceae bacterium, assembly GCA_965650445.1. Classification (GTDB taxonomy): domain Bacteria; phylum Pseudomonadota; class Gammaproteobacteria; order Burkholderiales; family Burkholderiaceae_D; genus Telluria_A. Next base: position 4,225 of record CBFGOU010000268.1, read on the forward strand.
GAATGCCAGGGGCCGGTCGCCATCACCGTGCATCCCACGGTGGTGCATGGCTTCGATTTTTCCGAACAGGCGCAGGGATATGTGCTGACGGTGGACCAGAACGTGCTGTTCTCGACGCCGGACCACCGCGGCGACCTGTTCTCGCCGCTGTTTGTGGAGCCGCTGGCCATCGGCTTGACGCAGCAGCCGCGCGAGCGCATCGAAGCGCTGCTGCGCCAACTGATCGAAGAGACGGCTTGGCCGCAGCAGGGCCATACCCTGATGCTCGAATGGCTGGCGCGCAGCGTGCTGCTGCTGCTGGTGCGCGTACAGGCCGAGCACAGCGCGGCGCACCGGTCGGGCCACTCGGAATTCGAACTGTTCAGCCACTTCCGCGCCGCGGTGGAACGCGACTACAAGAGCGGCGCCGCGGTCGTCCACTATGCCGGTCTGCTGCATGTGACGGCAGTGCGGCTGAACCGGCTATGCCTGAAGCTGGCCGGCAAATCGGCGTTTGACATCGTGCAGGACCGGTTGATGCTGGAAGCCTGCCGCAAACTGACGTATGCGCCATCGAACGTGGCCAGCATCGCTTATGAACTGGGGTTTCAGGACCCGGCCTATTTCAGCCGCGCTTTCAAGAAGCACATGGGCGTCACACCGAAACAGTTTCGTCATGCGAGGGCCGGGACAGGGTCATAACAAGGCCGTCAATTCGGCCTGCACCTTGACCAGCTGCGGCAGACAGCCGCCCACCACCTGGTCGGCCGGCATGCGGTCGGCGCTGATGCTGACGTTCATGGCGGCGACGGTCTCGCCTTTGAAGTTGCGCAGCGGGACGGCGAGCGTGCGCAGCCCCAGTTCCATCTCCTGATTGACCAGCGCGTAACCCTGCGCGCGGATTCTGCCGATTTCGGCCTGCAGTGCGGCGCGGTCGGCCACCGTGTGTTCGGTCAGCCTTTCCAGCTCCACCGTGTCGAAGTAGGCCTGCAGCGCGCTGTCGGACAGCGTCGCCAGCATCACCCTGCCACTGGCGGTGCAGTACGCGGGCACGCGCGTGCCGGGCTGTAAGGTGGCCGAGACCACCCTGCCCGCGCTCACGGCCGCCACGCACACCAGATCCCCGCCTTCGAGCACGCCGGCCGATGCGGCTTCGCCCAGCGAATAGGCGAGCCGGTACAGCAGCGGCTGCACAATCCGCGGCAGCCGCGCCGAGTGCAGGTAGGATTGCCCCAGCCGCAGGATCTTTGGCGTGAGCGAGTAGACCTTGTCGGTCTGGCGCGCATAGCCGAGATGGACCAGCGTGAGCAGGTAGCGGCGCGCGGCGGCGCGCGTAAGCCCGGTACGCTGCGCCACTTCGCTCACGGTCAGGCGCGAGCGCTCCTGGTCGAACGCTTCGATGACCTGCAATCCCTTTTCCAGACCGGCGATCAAATCGCGGCTTTCCGGCGTCTCCTGCATTTATCACCCCTTTTTGTGCGCTATTCGCACAAATTGTGCGCGCTGCGGACGCCGGGTGATTCTACTGGCTTGAACAGAACGTGTCACCTCCGTAGCATGGCTGGTGCCATTCGACCCCACCAATCAGGAGACCTATCGTGCAATTCGACGCTGTGACGCCGGGCGTGCATCCCGAGATTGTTTATCCGCCGTATAAATCGAGCGTGCTGCGCGGCCCCAGGCAGGCGCCCGTGCGCCTGGTCATGCCGGACGCGTCCAACACCAGCCTGGCGCTGGCGCCGTCGCTGATCCTGCCCGAGGATACCGACCTGACCATCCATGGCGCCAGCGCGCCGCTGGGCGAGAAGATCGTGGTCAGCGGACGCGTGGTCGACGAAGACGGCAAGCCGGTGCGCAATTCGCTGCTCGAAGTGTGGCAGGCCAATTCGGCCGGCCGCTACTGGCACAAGCGCGATCAGCACGACGCGCCGCTCGATCCGAATTTCTACGGCGTCGGCAAGATGACCACCGACGACGAAGGCCGCTACCGATTCATCACCATCAAGCCGGGCCCTTACCCATGGGGCAATCACGACAAGGCCTGGCGCCCGGCGCACATCCACTTTTCGCTGTTCGGGAACGTGTACGCGCAGCGCCTGGTGACGCAGATGTATTTTCCGAACGATCCGCTGTTCGGCTTCGACCCCATCTTCCAGAGCATCCCGGACCTGCCCGCGCGCCAGCGCCTGGTTTCGCGCTTCAGCATGGAGAACACCGTGCACGGCGAGATGCTGGGCTACGAGTTCGATATCGTCCTGCGCGGCCGCAACGCGACGCCTTTGCATGTGTAACCGGAGAGCCGCCATGACCCTGCCTATTACCTCTTCCCAGACCATCGGCCCGTTCTCGCATGAAGCCTGGGCCTGGGCCGTCGACGCCACCAGCACCGTCGCCAGCGCCGC
>CBFGOU010000269.1:0-6544 GCA_965650445.1 uncultured Oxalobacteraceae bacterium
GCACGATATGTATGCGACCTTCATGGCCAAGCCGCTGGCCAACGAGCCGGGCTCGGCAATGCATGTGCACCAGGGCGTGATCGATGCGGGCAGCGGGGCGAACCTGTTTTCCACGCCGGAGGGCAAGCCGTCGCAGGCGTTTTATCACTATCTGGGTGGTTTGCAGCGCTATATGCCGGCCGCGATGGCGCTGGCGGCGCCGTATGTCAATTCGTACCGGCGCATCGTGCGCAACAGCCATGCCCCGATCAACGTGCAGTGGGGCGTGGATAACCGCACGGTCGGGTTCCGGGTGCCGGCCGTGGACCCGCGCGAGCGCAAGATCGAAAACCGGATCATCGGGGCCGATGCGAATCCTTATCTGGCTCTTGCGGTGACCCTGGCCTGCGGCTATCTGGGGATGGTCGAACGGCTGGACCCGACCCCGGCCGCGACGGGCAGCGCGCATGCGCTCGATTTTGAGTTGCCGGCCAGTCTGCCGCAGGCGCTGCGGCTGCTGCGCCAGGAAGACCGCCTCTGCGCGGTGCTGGGCGAGCGCTTCGTGGATGTGTATTGCGCGATCAAGGAGCACGAGCACATGGAGTTCATGACGGTGATCAGCCCTTGGGAGCGGGAGCATTTGCTGCTGCATGTGTAGTCCCGATGTTCAGGTGTGCCGGGACCGGACCTACCGTCAAGGTCTCAAGGCGCAGCTTTTCCGGGTCAGGCATCCCGCCGCTGCGCTGCATCGTATGGGTGAAATGCACCCAGAAGGCCTCCGCCTCGGCCGTTGACGCATTGGAAAGATAATCCATGGCTCGGTCCATATACGTCAGGCGCTTCGCCTCGAGGGAGGTGCCAACCCTGAGCGCTTTGCCGGGCATGGTGGGTGTGGCCCGCTGATAGCGCTGCGTCTGATGGCTCGCGTAACGCTCCATCAGGGTCTGCCCAGCCTTGTTGACGGAAGCCTGGGCGGATGCGGGTGGATTGTGTGCAAGCCATCGATCCAGCATTGTTTTCGATTGCGAATGCTTGACGAAAGAAACCGGCATGACATTGCTTCCGTCAATAAACTTGACGTTTCCCTTTCCAGCCAGGGTTGGTGCGATCTGGCCTTTGGCAGTCATGAATTGTTTGCCGGCTAGATTTTGTTCGTGCAATGCGTCGAAGAATTTTGTGTCATCGGCAAATTTTGAGGCGGACGAGAGCGCGAAGATATGGCAACCCTTCTCCGATTTTTGTGTATCAATAAACATCGCCGTCAAGGCTACTTTTCCCTTGACTGCTGCGTTGTTCAATTGCGCTTCAAATCTGGGCAGCACGTTCACATATGCGGCCTTGGTGGGAGCATTGTAGCCCACAGGATCGGCAACCAGCACCGAAACATTTCCGTCCTCGTCACGCTTGATATCGGCTGTAACATAATGCGAATAGGTGAGATCTGGTAGCTCAAACATGACACGCGCGCTGCTTGAGTCCGGTTGCTCCTGCCAATTTTTCAGCCAGTCGCCCAGGTTTTCATGGGGCGCGAGCAAGGTGAGATTCAAGTCTGGCGAGCGCTTGTTTTCCGCCGCAACCAGCAGAGGCAGCATTGCAGTGTCATAGTTAGCTTCCAGATACGACGGTGACCAGTTTTCCGTCAGCAGCGTGGCAAAGTGCTGCTTGAGTTGTTTCATCGCGCCGATCAGCCGCGGCCGTTCAAGCAGGCGCTCAATTTTTTGCCAGACTGCATTGAGATGACCGATAGTCTGCATTGTCTGTTGCAGATTGGTGTCCGTTGCCACCGCGTGCGGACCAAACATCTGATGCAACTGTTGCGCGTGCTGAACTGCGAAAGCCTGCGCATTCCAGCTGGCCTGGCGGGTGCGTTCCTGTAGCCCGCCTAATTCTTCGATCAGCTCCTGGGCATCGCTGCCACTCAAGCTGGCCAGTTCCAGCTTCTGTTCGGCTTTTTGAAGATATCGCTGAATTTTCCCGGCGCTGGACGATCGCTGCTTCCATGTGGCGTGACCCTCCACGGTGGTGAACAACTTGCCGATTCTTCGTTTGTACCGCGCCATGTCCGCCAATGGATCTGGTTTTTTCGGCGAAGCCGCTTTTTGAAAATGAAATAATGCCCGCGCACGGTCCGCATTAAGTTTTTTTTGCAACAGATCCTTGCCAGCGGCTGTGTCGATAGCGCGCATGGCCGGCACATCGGACGTGCGAAACGCGTTCATTTTTTTGGCCGGGAGGCCGGCGTTATCTGGCTGTGCCAATGGGGCTGGTTTCTTCGGCGACGGCGCATTTTGTAAGTGAAATAATGCGCGCGCGCGGGCCAGTCTGGATGTTTTTTGCAGCTGCTCCGTGCCAGCAGCCGGGCGGTCCGCGTTCGTTGCCTGTGCCGCTGCTCCGGAGCGCGGGAATACTTTTCTAATCAAGGTCACAGTCATGGATCTTCTTCGATTCGGGTGTCTAGGCCAATCACCGGAGGCAACGGAAATTCCGGGCCACGTGGGATCCGATCTGGTAAGTGATGTTTCTCGAAAAAAAGTTCCGCTCTGCTCGGCGCCAGATGCGATCCGGCCGGCATCTCCACCCCGCACTGACCCCGAGCGGCGGCAATCCTCGGGCGTCTCGCCGCCTCGAAAAAAACAAAGCGGCGAACCACAAGGTGTCGCCGCTCTTTTTCTGGTCCGCATGGACCCGGTGCTATTCGTGATAGCGGTCATGCAATCGGTGATTCCCGTTGCGAACGTCTTCGATCAACTCGTACAGCACGATCCCAAACAGGCCACCCAAGGTAGCAAAGACAAACATCTCCCACATGATCAAATGATCGGGACAGCCGACCCCTCCATTCTGCTTGTAATGATATCAATCTAGCAGATGGCCTAGCCATTTCAAGGGAACGGCATATTATTTAAGAATCAGCTCCGGTCCGATCACCGCCTTCAGATACACGCTGTACGGATCGAGCGGGTCGCGCCGCACAATCCACCAGGCCGCCGCTTTCTTGATTTGCCAATCCTGCGGTTGCCCCGACAGCAGCAAGGCCGCCACCTGGCCCAGCGTCGGCTGATGCCCGACCACCAGCACCGGCTCCTTGGCATTGGGCCAGTTGGCCGCCAGCAGCACATCCTCGGCGTCGGCGCCGGGCGCCAGTTCCGGCACAATCTTGACCTTGCGCTGCAGCGCCTCGGCGGTCTGGCGCGTGCGGAGCGCCGGGCTGACCAGGACGCGGCAGCTTTCCGGCAGCTGCGAGGTCAGCCATTCAGCCATGCGCTTGGCCTGCTTTTGCCCCTTGGGCGTGAGCGCGCGCTCCAGGTCGTCTTCGCCGGCCTCCGGGTCCAGCGCTTCGGCGTGTCGCCATAAAATCAGGTCCATTGCATTCTCCTAAATAGTCAGGCTGCCGGCGTCGTCGTGCCGTGCAGATCCATCAGATGCTGCTGGGCCGAAAACGCCAGCGCTCCGCGGCTCTTGCGACGCACGTACTGCCCATTCGGCTGCAGCTCCCAGGCGTTTGAATTGTCTTTGAGGTAGGGGTTCAATCCTTCCGTGATGACGCGCCGCTTGAGCGCCTTGTCGAGCACCGGAAACGCCACTTCGATGCGGCGGAACAGGTTACGGCTCATCCAGTCGGCGCTGGCCAGGTAGACGTCGTGCTTGAGGTCGTTGCGGAAGTAGTAAATCCGGCTGTGTTCCAGGAAGCGCCCGATGATCGAGCGCACCCGGATGTTTTCCGACAGCCCCGGCACGCCGGGCCGCAAGGTGCAGGCGCCGCGCACGATCAGTTCGATCTTGACGCCGTCGTGCGAGGCCGCATACAGCGCGCGGATCACCGATTCGTCCACCAGGGCGTTGATCTTGATGATGATGCGGGCCGGCTTGCCGGACTTGGCGATTTTCGCTTCGTTGCGGATCGCCTTGATGATCTCGCTTTGCAGCGCAAACGGCGCCAGCCATAAATGATTGAGCTTTTTCGGCTTGGTCAGGCTGGTCAGGTGCAGGAACACTTCGTTGACGTCGGAGCCGAGTTCCTGCCTGGCGGTCAGCAGGCCGAAGTCGGTGTAGAACCGGGTGGTGGTCAAGTGGTAGTTGCCGGTGCCGAGGTGGGCGTAGAACTGCAGGCCGGCTTCTTCGCGCCGGATCACCAAGGCAATCTTGGCGTGCGTTTTCAGCCCGACGATGCCGTACACCACTTGCGCGCCGGCCTGTTCGAGCTTGTCGGCCCAGTTGATATTGGCTTCTTCGTCGAAGCGCGCCATCAGTTCCAGAATGACGGTCACTTCCTTGCCCTGGCGCGCGGCCGACATCAGCGCTTCCATCAGGTCCGAATGCATGCCCGTGCGGTAAATGGTTTGCTTGATGGCCACGACCTGCGGGTCGTTGGCGGCCACGTGGATGAAGTCCACCACCGTCTGGAAGGACTGGTAGGGATGGTGCAGCAGGATGTCGTGCTTTTGCAGCTGGGTGAATATGTCGAGATTGGCGGTCTTGTGCGCCATGCCCGCAACAAAGGGGGGGAAGCGCATCGCCGGGATCTTGACGTGGTCGATCAGCTCGGCCAGGCGCACCAGGTTGACCGGGCCATCGACCTCGTACAGGCGGTTCTGCGACAGCGCGAACTGGTCGAGCAAGAATTGCGACAGTTCCGGCGGGCAGTTCTTGGCCACTTCCAGCCGCACCGAGGTGCCGAACTGGCGGCCCTGCAATTCGCCCTTGAGTGCCTGGCGCAGGTTCTTGACTTCCTCCTCGTCGACCCACAGGTCGCTGTCGCGGGTGACCCGGAATTGCGAATAGGCGATCACCTCGCGCCCGGTGAACAGGTCTTCGATGTGCGAGTGGATGATGGACGAGAGCAGGCAGAAGGACACGCCGTCGCTGGAGAGCTCGTCGGGCAGGCGGATCACCCGCGGCAGCACGCGCGGCGCCTTGACGATGGCGATGGCCGAACCGCGCCCGAACGCATCCTTGCCGGTCAGCGAGACGATGAAGTTCAGGCTCTTGTTGACCACCTGCGGGAAGGGGTGGGCCGGGTCGAGGCCGATCGGGGTGAGCAGGGGGCGTACTTCGCGTTCGAAGTATTCCTTGACCCAGGCGCGCTGGGCCGGGTTGCGGTCGGTGTGGCGCACCAGATGCACGCCGGCGGCGTTCAGCTGAGGCAGCACTTCGGTATTTAATATGCCGTACTGCTTCTTGACCAGCTCATGGCACTCGGCGCTGATGCGGTCGAGCGAGGCGGCCAGCGGCGGATTTTCACTGAGATTGCCCTTGGCCAGCAGGCTGGCCACGCGCACTTCGAAGAATTCGTCGAGGTTATTGCTGACGATGCACAGGTAGCGCAGCCGTTCGAGCAGTGGAATGCGCTCGTCCTCGGCCTGGGCCAGTACGCGGCGATTAAATTGCAGTTGCGACAGCTCGCGGTCGAGGAAGATCGCCGGTTTGCTCATCTCCGCGCTGGGTAACGTTTTCATCGTGTGAATCTCTTGTCGGAGTGAAATTATTGTGCTCCGTTGAGTGTACCGATCGAATATGACGTGATTGTGACAGGTAATCTTATCTGTGTGACATCGCTTTCTCACGCTCGCAGGGTATCATGCCCCGCAAACCTCTGCTTTACCCATATTTCGTCCTCCCTTGACCATGTCATAAACGCGTCATATTTGCCCGGTAGACTGCACAGCAATTCATGTTGTTCAACCTCTAAGGAATTGATATGCGAATGAAACAGCTGGTAGCTTCCCTTTTCGTCGGCGCAGCGGCGCTGGCCGCGATGGGTTCGTCGATGGCGGCCGATATCACCGGCGCCGGCGCAACCTTCCCGTATCCGGTATATGCGAAATGGGCGGAAACCTACAAGGCCAAGACCGGCAATGGGTTGAACTATCAATCGGTCGGCTCGGGCGCCGGCATCAAGCAGATCAAGGCCAAGACCGTCGATTTCGGGGCATCGGACAAGCCGCTGCCGGTCACCGAGCTGGACGAGGCGGGCCTGATGCAGTTCCCGGCCATCATGGGCGGCGTGGTCACCATCGTCAATCTGGCCGGCATCGCCCCGGGCCAGCTGAAACTGACCGGCCCGGTCGTGGCCGATATTTACCTGGGCAAGGTCACCAAGTGGAACGCGCCTGAGATCGCCGCCCTCAATCCCGGCGTGGCCCTGCCTGCCCAAGACATCACCGTGGTGCACCGCGCCGACGGTTCCGGCACCACCTTCCTGTTCACCGACTTCCTGTCCAAGACCAGCCCGGAATTCAAGACCAGGATCGGCGCCGACGCGGCCGTGAAGTGGGCCGTGGGCGTGGGCGGCAAGGGCAATGACGGCGTGGCCGCCAACGTGCAGCGCATCAAGGGCTCGATCGGCTATGTCGAGTGGGCGTATGCCAAGAAGAACAAGATGAGCCACACCCAGCTCAAGAACAAGGATGGCGTGTTCCTGCAGCCGGACGACGACAACTTCAAGGCCGCCGCCGCGTCGGCCGAGTGGACCAAGACCCCGGGCTTCGCCGTGGTGCTGACCGACCAGCCGGGCAAGAACAGCTGGCCGATCACCGGCGTGTCCTACATCCTGATGCACAAGTCG
>CBFGOU010000270.1:0-6544 GCA_965650445.1 uncultured Oxalobacteraceae bacterium
CAAGGAGATCATGCACAAGTCGCGCGAGCTGGGCATGTGCACCTTCGACCAGGCCTTGTACGAGCTGTACAACAAGGGTTTCATCGGCTACGAGGAAGCGATCCGCAATGCCGACTCGGCCAACGGCCTGCGCCTGCAGATCAAGTTGCGCGGGGACCGCAAGGAGCCCGGCGACACCGGCGCCAGCAGCTCCAGCGATCTGTCGATGGCCATCGAAGAAGAACCGGAAGAAGAATAAGCGAAACAACAATGACGACTTTCGAACGAAAAATCTGTACCCGCGCCGAGCTGGCTGCCCGTGTCGCCGCACTGCCCAAGCCGGTGGTGCTGACCAACGGCGTCTTCGACATCCTGCACCGCGGCCACGTGACCTACCTGGCGGAAGCGCGCGCCCTGGGCGCCTCGCTGGTGGTGGCGGCCAATACCGACGCCTCGGTCAAGCGCCTGGGCAAGGGCGACGATCGCCCGCTCAATACCTGTCCCGACCGCATGGCGGTGCTGGCGGCGCTGGAATCGGTCAGCCTGGTGGTCGATTTCGACGAGGATACGGCGCTCGAGGTGGTGCTGCAAGCGCGGCCGGAGATCTATGCCAAGGGCGGCGATTACGACATGACCGCCATTCCGGAAGGCAAGGCCGTGCTGGGGTACGGCGGCAAAGCGGTGGCCATCGACTTCCAGCATGACCGCTCGACCACCAAGCTGCTGACCAGGATCCGCGCCTTTTAAAGCCGCCAGCAGTCCGCAAACATATTTTGTTTGACTTCCGCCGCGCCTGAAATGTACTATGAAAACGATTTCACGCGACACCCGCCGCGTGATTGACTATAAAAACCAATATTCCACAGGAGATTTACATGAAACCCGCCGTGCAAAAAATGAGCTGATCGTCAATTGAGTCCGCGTGACCGGGCCAGTCGGGCGAACGAAGCATCAGTCGGAACAGGCCTTCCGGCTAAAGATCGCCATCAAGGTCGCTTACGTTTTTTACCAAGCGGGCCGGACTGCCGTGCCAGTTGTCAACTTAGTTGCTATAGTTTAATAAAAATCCGCCTGCCCCCATGGGCCGCGAACCATGGCGCGGCTGCTATTGCGGCGTGCGCGTCCAACCACTCTGTGCCAACGTTATCGAGCTCTTCATGAATCAGACTAAACCGTTCCCACCCGACTTCACATGGGGCGTCGCCACCAGCGCCTTCCAGATTGAGGGCGCTTCCGCCACCGACGGCAAAGGCCCGTCGATCTGGGATACTTTCTGCAGCAACCCAGCCAACATCAAGGATCAGAGCGACGGCACCGTGGCCTGCGACCATTACCACCGCTACAAGGAAGACGTCGGCATCATCGCCTCGCTGGGCGTGGACGCGTACCGCTTCTCGTTTGCCTGGGCGCGCGTGCAGCCGGAAGGCAAGGGCGCATGGAACGAAAAAGGCTTCGATTTCTACGACCGCCTGCTCGACGAGCTGGCATCGAAAAACATCAAGGCGCACGCCACCCTGTACCACTGGGACTTGCCGCAAGGTTTGCAGAATGACGGCGGCTGGCTGAACCGCGATACCGCGGCCCGCTTCGGCGATTACGCCGGGGAAATCGCGCGCCGCTTCGGCGACCGCATCGACGCCATCGCCACCCACAACGAGCCATGGTGCACCGCCAACCTGGGTTACGGCAATGCCCAGTTCGCCCCCGGCGTGGCCGATGCCAAACAGGCGGTGCAAGTGTCGCACCACCTGCTGCTGTCGCACGGCCTGGGCATGCAAGCCATGCGCGCGGTGAACAGCAAGGCCAAGCTGGGCATTGTGCTGAACCAGTGGACCGCCGATCCGGCCACCGATTCGGATGCCGACCGCGCCCTGGCCGAACTGGAATGGGCCAAGTCCGTGCAATGGTTCATGGACCCGATCTTCAAGGGGCGCTATCCGGAGCTGGCCTTGCTGCACCACGGCGCGAATAGTCCGGTCGTTGATGATAACGATTTCAATATCATCCAGCAGCCAATAGATTTCCTGGGTTGTAATTACTACTTCCGCGCTTTCAGCAGTGCCGAAACGCCGCCGCGCACTCCGCCCGGCAAGCTGGGCTTTACCGACATGGGTTGGGAAATCTACCCGCAAGGCTTGACCGAGCTGCTGGTCAAGCTGCAGGGCGAGTACGAACTGCCGCCGGTCTACATCACCGAAAACGGCATGGCCAATCCGGACACACTCGCCGGCGACGGCGCGGTGCACGACCAGGCCCGCATCGCCTTTGTGCAAATGCACCTGGACGCGCTGGCCCAGGCCATGGCGGCCGGCGTCGATGTGCGCGGCTACTTCCTGTGGAGCCTGCTGGACAATTTCGAGTGGAATTCGGGCTATGCCAAGCGCTTCGGCATCGTGCACGTCGATTACGCCACCCAGAAACGCACGCCGAAGGATAGCGCGCGCTGGTACCGCGAATACATCACCGCCCAGCGTTAAATCGGGCCACCTCGACGGGGCTGGTCGCGCGCCCCGTCCTGGTGCATACTTTGCCGGGTCGCAACGACCGCCCCGGGGTTCTCCTCGCATCTCGAAATGGAAAGCAGCTATGAGCGTCTCTAAACCCGTCTCGCCACTGTTGTGGGTACCCACCGGTTATTTCACGATGGCCTTGTGCTATGTGATGCTGACCAGTGTCACGGCGATTATGTTCAAGAACCTGGGGATGGATAACGGCCAGGCCGCCGAATATTCGAGCATGCTGATCCTGGCCTACACGATCAAGCCGCTGTTCGCGCCCATCGTGGAAATGTACCGCACCAAGAAATTCTTCGTGCTGCTGGCCCAGGCCGTGGTCGGCTTCGGCTTCATCGGTATCGCGCTGGCCATGGCGATGCCCAACTACATGATCTTCCTGATGGCCATGTTCTGGGTCATGTCCTTCGTCGGCGCCACGCAGGATATCGCCAGTGATGGCGTGTACGTCACTTCGCTCAACAGCCGCGCCCAGTCGCTGTATTGCGGCATTCAGTCGCTGTCCTGGAATATCGGGCCCATCGTCGCCGCCGGCGGCATGGTGTTTCTGTCCGGCTACCTGCACACCCATGTATTCCACCACGACCGCACGGTGTTCGGCCCGGAGTGGATCGACGCCTGGCGCATCGTGTTCTTCATCGTCGGCGGCGTCACCCTGCTGATGGCGATCTGGCACAAGGCCGTGATGCCACCGGGCGCGCGCGCCGAAAATACTCCGTCCAGCCTGCCGGACGCCGGCCGCATCCTGCTCGATTCCTTCGTCACCTTTTTCCAGAAGCGCGGCGTGTGGCGCATGGTGGCCTTCGCCTTCCTGTTCCGCCTGAGCATAGGCTTCCTGGAAAAGATCGGCCCCTTTTTCATGGTCGACCCCGCTTCAAAGGGCGGCCTGGGCTTGAGCAATGAAGATCTGGGCATCATTTACGGCACCTACGGCCTGGCCGCTGTACTGCTGGGCTCACTGCTGGGCGGCATTTTCGTCTCCAAGCGCGGCCTGAAGGCAACCCTGTTTACCCTGTGCTGCGCCGTCAATATCCCGAACGTCACTTTCCTGATCATGAGCATCTACCTGCCGACCAGCTCCTTCTGGATCGGTGCCGGCGTCGTGGTGGAGAAATTCTTCTTCGGCTTCGGCTCGGTCGGCTTCATGATCTATTTGATGCAGCAACTGGCCCCCGGCAAGTACACCACGACCCACTACGCCTTCGGCACCGGCCTCATGGGCTTGTGCGGCCTGCTGACCGGCGTCGTGTCCGGCCATTTGCAGGTGAGCATGGGATACGTCAGCTACTTTATTTTCGTCATGGTGGCCACCATTCCTTCCTTCCTGGCATGCTGGTACGCCCCGTTCTATCAGGAAGAAGCGCCGGAACCGGCCAGCGGGGAAAAAGCCGCGGTACCTGCATGAAGGCGCTGGCGCTGAGCCTGGCCGTACTGAGCGGCGCGGCGGCGGCGGCGGGCCCGGCCATCAAGCTCAACCAGATCGGTTTCGCGCCCGCCGCCGCCAAACTGGCGGTGGTGCCGAACGTGGCCGCCAGCGACTTTGAGGTCGTACGCGCCGACACTGGCGCCAGCGTCCTGCGCGGCACGCTGGGCGCGCCCGGACTGTGGAAGCCGTCCGAAGAAACCGTGCGCCTGGCCGATTTTTCCAGCCTGAGCACGCCCGGCACCTACCGCCTCAAGGTGGCCGGCACGCCGGTGTCAGACCCGTTTTCGATCGGCGCGGGCGTCTACCGCGAGCTGAACATCGCCGCCATCCGGGCGTTTTATCTGTCGCGCGCCAGCATTGAGTTGCCCGCCAAATATGCCGGCGCCTACGCGCGGCCACTGGCGCACCCGGACGACAAGGTGCTGGTGCATGCCTCGGCGGCGTCGCCGGGGCGTCCGGCAGGCACGGTCATTGCCAGCCCGAAAGGCTGGTACGACGCCGGCGACTACAATAAATACGTGGTCAATTCCGGTATCGCGACCTATACCTTGCTGGCCGCCTACGAACACTATCCGAAGTATTTCGCCCGCCAAACGCTGAACATTCCCGAATCTGGCAACAAAATGCCCGACATTCTGGATGAAGTGCTGTGGAACCTGGAGTGGATGCTCACGATGCAAGACCCAACCGACGGCGGGGTCTACAACAAGCTCACCAACAAGGGCTTCGACGGGTTCGTGATGCCGCACAAGGCCAACTCCGGTGCGCGCTATGTGGTCGGCAAGAGCACCTCCGCCGCGCTCGATTTCGCCGCCACCATGGCCGCCGGCAGCCGGGTTTACCAGCCCTTCGACGCCAGCCTGGCCGCGCGCATGCTGACGGCGGCGCAATCGGCATGGAAGTGGGCGCAAGGCCATCCCGCCGTGCTGTTCAAGAACCCCGAGGACATTTCCACCGGCGAATACGGCGACGGAAAGCTGGGCGACGAGTGGGTCTGGGCCGCGGCCGAGCTGTACATCAGCACCGGCAATGACATGTACTGGCAAGCGATGAAGGCGCAGGCCGCGCCCATCAACGTGCCGGGATGGGGCGATGTGGAAGGCTTGGCGTGGATGTCGCTGGCGCACCATCTGCCGCGCCTGACGCCGGCCGCCGACCGCAAGCTGATCGCCGAGCGCATCGACAGCCTGGCCGCCAAATTGGCCGCCGCCTGGAACGCCTCGGCCTACAAGGTGGCGATGCAGCCTGCCGATTTCGTCTGGGGCAGCAATGCGGTGGCCATGAACCAGGCCATGATGCTGCTGCAAGCCTATCGCTTCAATGGCAAGCGCGCTTACCTGGATGCGGCGCAGTCGGGCCTCGATTATGTCCTCGGCCGCAACGCCACCGGTTACTCTTTCGTGACCGGATTCGGCGCGCGTCCGGCCCTGCATCCGCACCATCGTCCGTCCGAGGCCGATGACATCGAGGGCCCGGTGCCGGGCTGGCTGGTGGGCGGCCCGCAGCCGGGCCAGCAGGAGAACGGCGCGTGCAAGCTCCGGTATCCGAGCACGCTGCCGGCGCTGTCCTACCTCGATCACGTGTGCAGCTATGCGGCCAATGAAGTGGCGATCAACTGGAATGCCCCGCTGGTGTACGTCAGCGCGGCGCTGGACGCGCTCAGCTGGCCTGTCATGCCTTGAAGTGGTAGCTGAGGGCCGATTTATTCGTAGGCGATGACGCGCTGCTCGGCATGGCTGCGCAGCGCCATCTGGATAATCCGGATCACCGCCAGGGCGTCGCGTCCGCTCACCGGGGCGCGCTCGCCTTGCGTGATGGCTTGCACCATGCCCTCGTAATAGGCTTGGTAGCGGCCCGGCAGCGATGCCACGCCGCCTTTCACCGTCAGCGGGCCCTTGGTAAATGCCAGCGTGCCATGCTGCTGCACCGGCTCCACCCCCCAGTCCGGTGAACCCGGGCCCTGGCCGCGCAGCAGCTGGCTTTCCTGTGGATCGAGACCGAACTTGGTGAAGCTTCCCAGCTCGCCATGGACCAGAAAGCGCGGGCCCGCTTCGTGCGCCAGCATGGTCGAGTGCAGGATCACGCGGCGCGCGCCATAGCGCATCACCAGATGAAAGAAATCGTCCGCCACGGCGCCCTGGCGCTGCACACCCATGTCGCATTGCACGCTGTCGGGCAGGCCGAACAGGGCCAGGGCCTGGTCGATCAGGTGCGAACCGAGGTCGTACAGCATGCCCGAGCCCGGCAAATCCTGCTCGCGCCAGCGCTGGTGTACGGCCGGGCGGTAGCGGTCGAAATGCGATTCGAACGTGGTCACCGGACCTAACAATCCGGATTCCAGGACCTGGCGCAAGGTCAGGAAATCGTTGTCCCAGCGGCGGTTGTGAAACACGCTCAGGATCAGCTTTTTCTGCTCGGCCAGTTCGACCAGCTCGGCGGCTTCCTGGACCGTCACCGTGAACGGCTTTTCCACCACCACATGCTTGCCCGCCAGCAGTGCCTGGCGCGCCAGTGGAAAGTGGGTGGTGTTGGTGGTGGCCACGACCACCAGGTCAATTTCGGCCGAGCCGATCAGCGCGCCCGGTTCGGCCACCACCGTCATGCCGGGAAAATCGCGCCGCACCAG
>CBFGOU010000271.1:0-6542 GCA_965650445.1 uncultured Oxalobacteraceae bacterium
CAACACCATGAGCGATCCACCGTTCAGCGTATCGGCGAGCGCCACGTCGGGATTGGCCGTTACCTTCAGTTCGACAACGCCATCGGTTTGCACGGTATCGGGCACGACCGTGACGCTGATTGCCAGCGGCACCTGCACGATCGCAGCGAGTCAGGCTGGCAACAGCACCTACAGTGCGGCACCGCAAGTGACCCAGTCGCTTACGGTACCACCACCTCAGGCGCAAACCATTAATTTTGGCGCTTTGGCCAGCAAGACCATGGGCGATCCGGCGTTTGACGTATCGGCCAGCGCCACGTCGGGCTTGACCGTCAGTTTCAGTTCGACGACGCCATCGGTTTGCACGGTATCAAACACCGCCGTGACGCTGGTTGCCAGCGGCACCTGCACGGTCACAGCGAATCAGGTCGGCAACGCTGGTTACAGTGCGGCGCCGCAAGTTACCCAATCGTTCACGGTGGCCCCGCCGCCGCCGGCCAAACCTACGTTAACGCTGAACCCGATTCCCGCGGACCTGATTGCCGGGACGACGTTTACGATGTCCTGGAGCTCGACCAACGCAACCTCGGTAACACGCGTCTGCACCTCATCGCGGACGGGCTTTACCGATAATTCATCGATGGCGCTCAGTTCGTCGTATCAGGCCACGGCTTCGGCATCGTGGGTCGGTTATCCCTCGTACTGTACGTGGACGGCGAGCGGGCCAGGCGGCAACACGCCGGTCTTGCAGACCATGATCACGAGAAATGCTACGCCGCCGTATGCCACATCCGCTCCGGCCGCAATTACCGCTTCGGTGAGCCCTTCAACGCTTGTCGCAGGGCAGCCTTACACGATTACGTGGAGCGCCACCAATTCGACCAAGGTGCAGTACAACTGCAGTGCCAGCGGGTCGACCTATCGTGGCGGACAGGATAATCTGAATAACAACGATAGCATCGACGGCATCGCCCCGGCAGCCTGGGTGGGGACGCCGTCGACCTGCGAGTTCCGCGGCTTTAACGGCAACGGCGTGCCGTCGACCGCGGCGGTTGTCACCTTAACGACCATTGCCCCGTCGCAGGCGCCGACGCTCGAGGTCAATCCGAACCCAGCGAATCTGACTGCCGGGACGCCATTCGAAGTGTCGTGGAGCTCGACGAACGCGACCTCGGTCACGCGCACGTGTACCGCGGCCGGTACCGGCTTTACCGATAGCTCAACGATGGCAAGCAATTCGTCGTATGCCGCGACGGCGTTGGCGGCATGGGTCGGTTATCCCTCCACCTGTACCTGGACGGCGACCGGCGCGGGCGGCGCCACGGCGAAAGTCACCCAAACCATGACGACAACTGCGGTGGTCGCGTCGCTAGCGCCGACCGTCACGGTGAGCGCATCCACCATACAAGTCTTCGGCACGCATTCGATGAGCTGGTCGACGACCGGTACGCAAGTCGAATATTCCTGCAATTTGTCGGGTTCCAGCTATGCGGCAAGCGGCGTCGGCGGCGCTACCGGTGCCCTGAGCGGACCGGTTCCGTACAACTGGGGCGGCAACACCTTGCAATGCACCTTTACGGCGTCCGATGCGAGCGGCACCCGTGCCTCAACGGTGAAGAGCATACAGGTCTTGCCGGAAGTAGGGCTCAGTGTGACGCGCCCGGACACCCCGATGGTGGTAGGCGTCCCGTCCACGGTGACCTGGTCCAGCACCAATGCCGTCGAGGTGAAACGGACATGTACGGCGCCAAAGACGGGCTTCAATAGCCCGGAAACGGCGATGGGAAAGAACGGGAATTCGACGTTGACCCCGCTCGACGGCTGGTTCCTGAACGATTCCACGTGCACCTGGACGGCGGTCGGCCTCGGTGGTGCGGTGAAGACGGTTACTGAAACGATGCAGACCGCACGCAATAGTGCCACGACGGTGACAACGGCCGGCATCACGCCGACCTTGTCCGTGAGCCCGAACAATGTGAGGGTGCCTGCAGGCGGAACGGCCGAGCTTACTTTCAGCGGTACCGCGCGCAGCACGGAAGCCCTGGTCATGGTCGAGGTCTTTCAGGACAGCGGAACGGGATACGGCAAGCAAGCGCTGTATACCTACCTCAATTCCGAAAGCGCCGTGAGCTTCGGCTTTGTGCGCAACCTTCCGCCGGGAATCCATCGTTTCAAGGCGCGGGCGACCGACGTGCTCCTGCGTGCCACGGATTCGGATCCGGTGTATGTCAACGTTACCGCCAGTCCGCTGCTTGGTACGCTGGTGGGCGTGCGGCAGGATGCCAGTGCCGTGCCGCGGCTGACTGGCTGGGTATGCGAGGACGGTAGTTCCAGTGCATTGAACTACAAGGTGTTCATGCAGGCGCCGTCACTGGCCGCTGGCGGCATCCAGATCGCTTCCGGAACGGCCAATCTGACCAGCGACGCTGGCAATGCCGACGTCCAGGCGGCATGCCATACGCCTGGCGCAGGCCACCAGTTTAGTGTGGACCTGATTGCCGCCAGCGCGGGGGTGAATGGGGGAATCTCGGCCGGCACGCCATTGTTCGTACAGGCCGAGACGGCCGGGGGCGGCAGTATCGTGCTGCCCTGCGCCGACCTGCATTGCACCATGCCGGGGTCCTTGCGTATCGGCTTGACGACGCCGCTCAACAACGACAAGGTGGTCGCGCCAGGGCCGCTGTTTGTGCGCGCCAAGCTCGCCAATGTCACCGGCACGGTCGACGCGGTTGATCTGGGTTTCGATGGCCGTTTTGTCAGCGCGACGCGTGACACCGAAGCCGACACCTATGTTGGCAGCTTCAACGAGCTTGTTGCCAGAGAAAGTGCCTATCCCGTGACGGCGCGCGTTCGCCAGGGCAACAGCATTGTGTATTCGGTGGTCAACATGGTCACCGTGCTGCCGAGTACAACGGCGAAAATGACGTTGACCAACCCTGTCAACGGCGCAAGCATCCCAGCGAAGACGAAGATAGCACTTGCCGCCAATCCGATCGGCGATTCAGCGCTGATTGCAACGGTAAAATTCTTTGCAAATGGAACCGCAGTCGGCACCGGAACACTCTCCGCCGGCACGTGGCGGTATGACTGGACACCGGCATTGCCAGGGACGGCGAAGCTGGAAGCCAGGGCATTCGCGGCGTCCGGCAGTCTGATCGGCACTTCGGTACCGGTTGTCATTTCGCTGACCGGTACCTCGAGCGATCCAGCTCCGCTCCCGGTGACGATTGTTTCAGCGGACCTGGATCGGCTCATCGGGAATTCCGATGCCGGCACCTTGCCGGGCAATGTCACTGTGGGCAACGATGGGGCAGCAAGCTACGACGTGCCCCTGCCAGTTCCGCCTGGCACTGGCGGGATGGCGCCGGCTTTGTCGCTGCGCTATTCCAGCCTGGGCTCGAACGGCATGGTGGGCCAAGGCTGGTCTCTGACCGGTCTATCGACGATCCATCGCTGTACCAAGACCACTGCGCAGGACGGCGAGCCGGGAAGGATCAATTTTGATCGGGGCGACCGGCTTTGTCTCGATGGGCAGCGACTGTTGCGCGTCAACGCGAGTAGCACGGGCGGTGACATCGATGCTGCCTACTGGGAAATCGGCGCCGAATTCCGTACCGAGCAGGAGAGCTTTACCCGCGTCACTCGCCTGGATAGCGGTGGCTTCAAGGCCGAATCCAAGGATGGCCGCATTCGTTATTTCGGCACCAATTTTAATGATTCCGATACCGGAAGTACCATTCACACCGTTGGCCTGCCAGATGACCATCAGCTGGTGTGGGCACTCGGTCATGTGGAGGACCGGGTCGGCAACTATATGGCGGTCGAGTATCGGCAGGACAGGGTAAGTGGGGAGTATTTGCCGGCCCAGCTGCGCTATGGGGGCAACCGGAGGATCAATCAGCAGACCGACCTGACCGTGCGTTTCGACTACGAAGCGCGTGCCGACGCGAACATCATGTACATCGGCGGCGCGCGTAACGATCTGCTTAGCCGGCTAACCCACGTACGCACCTATACCGGAACCGATGCTGGCGGCAATGGGGGCGTGCTGGTCAGGGATCACGAGATCCACTATACGCAAAGCGCCAGCAGCGGGCGAAGCCTGGTCGACTGGATGCAGGCGTGCGCAAGAAATCCGGTCACCAGTGCCGTCGAATGCCTGCCCAAAACGTCGTTCGACTGGGGGCAGGGCGGTGCACTCGCGCTCAAACCGCTGGACGTGCCGCCTGTGATGCTGCCAGTGCTGGATCAGAGCATGAGCTTGCCAACTGCGGGTTTTGAGCTTCCCGCGCGCTACCAGGGCAACCTCGATGGCAGCGGTCGTACCAGTTTTATCGCCGATCGCTTGCTTACCTGTGATAAGAGTGGCTGCCTTGTGAACGACTGGCCCGTGGTGCCGCATAAATTGCGGATCAGGTTGCCCAATGGTTCGGAGTTTGACCACACACTTGATATTGCCGGTGCGGGCTTATCCTCCACCAGCAGAATTCAATTGAGCCTGGCCGATTTGAATGCGGACGGCCGCGACGATCTCGTGTTGGTCGCCGGTGCCGGCAAGTGGGGATACTGTCTTAACGAAGCAAACGAGGATGGCACAATCAACTTCCGCTGCGCGCCTGGCGTAAACAGCGCAACGAGCGCCTTTCAGGGCCTGGTCGATTTGCGCAATGAATCGAAGATGCACGTGATCACGATGGACAGGGGCGCGGCCCTACCGACGTATCAACTCTCCGATTGCTCGTACGCGAATAATGCGATGCAATGTGTTCCGCTGCCAATTACGTCGCTTCCGTCCACAGTCGGCGCCATGCCTATGCCGTCTGGGACTTCGGGCTTCGGCATATCCGGGATTGAACTTAGCAAGCAAAGCTTTTCCGATTTCATTGCCACTTGGATTACCAAGATTCCCGCAGCTGACGCGGCTCACGGGTCTCAGAGTTGCGATACCAATGGCTCGTGTACTTTGGTTGACGTCTCGGTCGGGACCGCAACCTGCTTCTACCGCCTGGGTGGGGTTGCGTGTCAATCAGTCTATAACAAGATCATTCCGGGCGATCAAGCGTACCAGACCACCTGCTCGGGAGGAGGAGACAGCATGCCGACCTGCGGGACGGTAAGCCATATCCCGACCATCGTGTCGGGGCAAAACATCGGCGACCTCAACGGCGATGGCCTGACGGACTTTATTTATCTGGTCACGACCACCGACGCCCCGCTTGCATCCTACGGGCATCCGTTGACGGTAACTTCGGTTGAGTACGGCAGCCCGCACGCATGCTTCAGTAAGGAGTCCGGCGCCGAATGCCGTTACGAGCAAATGCTGGCGCAAGCGCTCGTCCAGCCGGTGAACGCGTTCACCGTGAACGTGACAGGGCAGATTGCCGATTTCCGCGGTGACGGGGTGCAGCGGCTGATCTCCTATCCCGAAAATCCGGGAACAGGCAAACTCAAA
The DNA here is from genome assembly GCA_965650445.1 of uncultured Oxalobacteraceae bacterium. GTDB lineage: Bacteria > Pseudomonadota > Gammaproteobacteria > Burkholderiales > Burkholderiaceae_D > Telluria_A. The sequence goes on from CBFGOU010000271.1 coordinate 5,432, forward strand.
CTCTGCCGGTACGCCGTGAGCGGTTTCGTATGTGATGAGTTCGATGCGAGTATTCCGGAGGATGTGCCGCAATTGGTGACTCTTGACGATAGCGGTGTGCCGGCCTTCCTGACCAATTGCGACAAGTTCCAAAGCCAGACCAACCGGAAACCCTGCACCGCGGTGACTCTGGCGGCGCCGGCGGGTGCCGATAAGCTGGTTGCTGTGACTAACGGGCTCGGCTATCGCGAGGAAGTCGACTACGCGCGCGGCGACGATGCCGCCGTCTACCAGCGCATCGCGACCATCGATGGCGCTGAGCGCCGGCCAGTATATCCGCAGCGTGCAACGTCGCCAGGCGTGCTGGTCAAGCAACTGCGCCGAAGCAATGGACAGGGAAATTGGCTGAGTGCGAACTACGCTTATGAAGGTGCGACCCGGGACCTGCTGGGCCGCGGCTCGCTGGGTTTCGCCAAGGTAGAAGTCACGGATCAGCAAAGCGGCATCCGGACCAGCACCGCCCTGTCGCAGGATTATCCAACGGTGGGAATGGTGCTGCATGCGCAGTCGGTATCGCGCAACAGTGTGGTCCTCACCGATACGGTCAACGTACCGGCCACGCGCACGCTAGTCGCGCCGAGCGGTGCCAAAACTGTCTTCGCGTTCACCGATACGAGCACGGTCACGCGCAAGGATCTGGACTCGTCGGAGCTGGGCACAACCATTACCGGCAACGAATACGAGGGGACCGGATACAGCGACTTCTTCGGCAATCTGTATCGGGAAACGGTCAGCGTGTCGGGCGGCGGCCGAAATTTCGCGACCCAGACGGTGACGAACTATTCCAACAATACTGCCGCCTGGCTGATCGGCCGCCCTTCGACTGTCAGCTTGACCAAGACCGCCGCGGACGGCACCGGCGTCACGCGCACGACGACGTACGACTACGAGCCCGCAAGCGGCTTGCTGGCCACCATGACGGTTGAAAAGGGCAACGCACTCTACGAGGTGGCGACGGTCTACAAGCGTGACCGCAACAGCTTCGGCCTGGTCAACACGACCACCCAAAGCTGGACCGCGCCGGTCAAGCCGGGCGTGGCGGCAGGGACCATGCTGCAGCGGCAGCTGTCGG
>CBFGOU010000272.1:0-6481 GCA_965650445.1 uncultured Oxalobacteraceae bacterium
CGCCTGCCCGGCCTGACGGAACAGCGACTCGAACGAGGGGCCGGCCATCGCCTGCAGGTCGTGACCACGAGCGGCCGGTTCCCGTGGTCCGGCCAGGCACGCGCCACCCCATGCGCCCGCGAGTACGAGCACGCCAGACACCATGCGCTTGCACTTCATGTCGCTCGCTCCCCAAATGACGGCCGCGGCCGGGCCGGACGCATTGTCGGCCAGCCTCTTCAAGAAAGCGATCCGCCCCGGCGGCGGCGCTCGTTCGTTACCCTCGCCCCCAACAGGAAGCCGACACCAATGAGCAGGCACAGCGCCGAGGTGGCGACGACGAAGGCATTCAGCCCGCCGCAGCGCCCGCAAAGCCGGCCCAATGCCGCGGGATCCCGAAGCGCCAGCACCGGGAAACAGAGTCCCCGCACCACCAGCCCCACGCCGACGACGCCGAGCACGACGCGCGTCGCCGGCAGGCGTCGCAGCAGCCCGAGCGCCGAGAACGCATACGCCGCGAAGACCAGCAGAAGGCACGCGATCACCACGCAGGAAACGATCGGTCGCGCGCGCCCCGCTTCCGCCATCGCGACAAGGCCCTGCGGCGCACCGGCGAATCTGTACCACGCGGTCCCGCCAAACGGGATGGCCAGATGCAGCAAGGCGCCGGCGACGCATAGCGCGCCGGAAGCGCGTAGCCATGCCATGGAAATTCGGGACATCGCTGGCTCCAGGACCATCAGTCCGTTGCGGAAACCTGCTTGACGGCGGGGGCCTGCTCAACTTCATTCTCGGCTGCGCATCAGCGCCGAATCAAGCCGGGTCGCGTAAGGGCTCCGGCTTTCCCAGATGATGGGCCTAGATCTGATTCGTCTGGCTCGTGCCGTTGATGAAGAAGCCGACCAACGTGAGACCATCTCCACGCTGCGTCACCGTCAGCCTCATGTCGCCTGACGAAAAAGGCCCTTGGCTGAGCTTGATCTTGTAATTCAGGTTGAAGTAGTCACGACCGCCATCCGAGCCGGCAAGCACCGAACCAACATAGGCTGGAGCACTGGGAGTGCCAAGCACCTTGTAAAGATTTTCGAGCTGGGCGGTGAGCTGTTCCTGCGACAGCTGGGCCTTGGCCACGCCGTCGAACTTCGCGTACAGCCCTGCTGCGTCCCTGCTGTTGTAAAGCGCAAGTACCTCGTTGGCGAGTTCAAGCGCCTTGCTTTCGGAAATGTCCGGCGTCCCGGACTGCACCTTTTCGTGAGGCACGCTTGCCGACCTCCAGAAGGTGGCGTAGCTCGTGATGCCCAGGTTGAGCGCAAGCAGCGCAATGATGGCGTAGTGGCGAATGGCTGCTTTGTCGGATGCCATGGAAATTCCCTGGGGCGGTTGAGGCCTGGGTCAGGCCGGGTTGATTGGCGACGGCAATGATCAATCTTCGATGACGGCCAGGCCCCGGCGCCTGAGGTCTGCCAGGGAATCCAGCATCGCCTGTATCGCATCGGCGGAATGGCCTTGCCATTCTTCGACGATCCCGACGATCCGGAGCGGTGCCGGCGTGCGATAGGAGCGGGTCGGGTTACCCGGAAACCTCTTGTTCGTCAGGTTCGGGTCGTCTTCGAACGGGCCGGTTGGCTCCACGACATAGATGTGTCCGCGACCAGTCGCCCCCGACAACGAGGTCGCAAGCTCCGCGCCCCAAATCGCGGGCTCCATCAAGGAGGAAAAGTAAAGGTGCTTGAGGGTACGGCCTTCTTCGAAATGCGACGGATGGCCCGTGGTCAGCAATTCACCGATCTCCAGGATGGCTTTCGTCCCGTGATAGAAGGGGCCGGGAACCTGGCTGCTGTTCTCGTGCGAAACTGGCGTCCAATCATTCGACATCTATTGGTTCGGCTTGAATGAATTGTTAGGCATCGCACCCGTTACCTCGCCGATGTGCGAAGCCCGCCAGAAACTCGATCCCCCGATCGCTGTGGAGCAGCGTATCGCAACCCGGACGACGTGTCCGCAGTGCCGCTGCCAGCGCCAGCCGCGTCAGCGCGGCAGTGCGCTCGGGGCCTAGCGACCAGCCCAGCAGGCGCCTGGAGTGGCGGTCCATGACCGTGGCCAGGTAACGCCACTGGCCGCGCACCTTGAGATAGGTGACGTCAGCGACCCAGACCTGATCGATACGGTTGACTACGACCTCGTGGGCCCGGCTCTCCACGCTGGCCAGGAACCGGGCCAACCCGGGACGCTTGCGGTAAATGCGGGCCGAGCGGGCCCGCACGCCGTGCTGGCGCATCAATCGTTCCACCCGGCGCCGGCTCACGATCTCGCCATGTTGACGCAGGACGGCGTGAACTCGCGGACTGCCATAAGTCCCGCGGCTGTCGGTGTGTGCTGATCGAATCTTGTCCACGAGGCTGGCATCTTCCACGGTGCGCTGGCTCGGAGGCCGTGCCATCCAGGCGTAATAGCCGGCGGCACTGACCCCGAACATCCGGCACATCACCCTCACCGGGAACGCTTCCTGGTGATGTTCGATGAAGGCGAAGATGTCGCCTTTCGAGCCGAAGTGAACGCGATGGCTTTTTTTAAAAGGTCATGCTCGAGCTTCAGCCGCTCGTAGTCCCTCTTGATCTGGCGCAGCGCCTTGAGCTCGGCCGCCACCACCGGATCCACGTCGACACCTTTCGTCACGATCAGCCCCTCGCGTGCCAGCTTGCGCCAACGAGACAACATGAAAGGGTGGATGTAAAGCGACTCGGCCACATCGCGCACCGCCACGCCCGGCAGCTGGCTCAAGCGGACCGCGGTGGCCTTGAAGGCTTCGCTGTACTGGTACGTGGTTCTCGGACCAGGCTTTGGCATTTGGACACTCCTGAAGTTAGATCAGGGTGTCCACTAAACCGAAGGAACTACCATTTCGGCTTGAACGCATTGTTAGGCCCCCAGCCGACAGATGGCATGGGTTGCCAACGCGACTACAAGACCGCAACCCATTGCCAGAAAGCCGAGATCTAGTGCAACGAAAGACAAGGCAATGCCTGGTGCAAGGCCGAGACACGTTGCGGCGGTCCACGATGCCCTGCCTCTAAATTGCAGCCAAGCGTAAAAGGGCGCCCCAAACACCGCTACGACGACAAAGCCAATTGCCAGGGTAAAGCCGGCCACGGCGACGGCGGCGCCAAGCGGGCTGAAGAGGTCACCCGGAGAAGAGGCGGCCCGAACTGCGGAAAGCGCTGCAAGACAGGCCGCGACGCCAACGAAGGTGGCAAGCGCCACAAGTTCTGTTTTTGCCAGTTGCCGGCGAAATGTCATGCGGGGCCTAACGTTCCAGTTAAGCCGAATTGCAGCGCGTATCTGGCAACATGACAAGCTTTTTCTGCCATGTTGACGGCGTAGCGATGCAATTTCGGCCTGAACGCATTGTTAGCGTTCGACCGACTTAGTAACAATGTAATGAGTCTCGTAACCGCGTCCAGTCGGCCAGTCCTCTCGCTTTACCTCATGTTGGAACGCCCCAGAGACCTCAACAATTGATCGGCCGGCTGAGATTGCCGAAAGCACACTAGGCGGAAGATCACTGCCAGTTGCCTTGAGTGAAAGAGCTTTCGCCGCTTCGATCAGCTGCTCGGTCGCAGGGACGGCGTTGTCTGGCTGGTTGTAGTTCAGTACAAGTTTTGCCGTGTCCGCCACATCCGCGCTGCCTGTGACGTAATAAGCAAGGTTGTTGGCTATCCGTAGATCTGGCTGCCCGATTTCCTTGTATGGCGAGGAGCAATAGTATTCATCATCAAAGTCATGCTTGTATCCACGCGTCACGAGCGCCGGAGCTAAAAAAGAACAGGCTTCACTGGGAGGCCAGCCGCTTCTAGTTGCGGGTTGTTCTTGTTTTGGTGCAGTGGCAACTTCCACTGCATCCGCTGCCGTAGCCGCTTCTGCGGCAGATGAGCTACTCAACGATTGGTTGGAGTCATTACCCGAGCAGCCGGCAATCAATGCCGTGGCTAGAGCAATTGGAAGGATTAGACTCTTCACGGTGCGACATTCCCCCTATTGAGCGCCAACGCTTGAGTTAAGCAGCGGCGGAGCCGTCCGCCTTGAACGATTTGTTAGCCCCCACTTACGACTGCTCGGAGATGATGCTTTCAATCCAGTCCTTGTAATGGCTAAGGCGGACATTGCAAGTGATTTGGCCATAACGCCCGGGTGTCCTGTTGGTGCTTTGCGGATCTGACCATGAAGTCAGCCCGGCCAACAGCAGCCCCTTCTCAGTCTGGAGCAAGACTGGCCCGCCGCTGTCGCCACTTCCTGACCCGCCCTCAAGCGGAAGGGCCTCCGACGGTTTGTCGAACATATAGCAGAGCCAGCGACCATCAGCGCCTGTGACTTTGTTGTACGCACGGCGAAGTTCAGTGCGGCGGGAGCTACTAAATTCGTACCCAGTGACGCCGTTGCCCGTGGCGCCTTTTCCTATGATCTCGATGATTTGACCGAACTCGTCATCGCTCTTGTTGATTGCGACAGGAGAGACATCAGTTACGGGTTGTGCCAGTTTGAGAAGTGCAATGTCATCTGAGGAGGAGAGTAGCGCCCTAAAAAGTGTCCAATCCCAAGTGGCAAGCGCTTGGTCAAGCAGCTTTTGCGGCGGCTTTTTGTATCCGGGGTGTATCACAAGACGTTCAACGTCTCTTGGTACACCGGCAATAGTTACTTGTTTGATTTCAGATTGCCAAGTGACGGCGTGGGCGGCGGTAACAACCCACTGCGGAGCAATCAACACACCATGTCCCTCGCCAGGCATGTCAACTAGGGCAGGAAACTCAGATGCTGGAACGCGATACTTTGAATCATCAACGTCATCACGAATGACGATTGCGCTTGCACTGAAGGACACAACGAGCAGTGCGAGCAACCAGATTCGGGGCATATGCGATTCCTTCGGGAGCTTCGTTGTGGGGGCTAGCACTCAAGTTAAGCCGAATTGCAGCGCATAGCTGGCAGCATGGCAGCTGTGCCTGCCATGCTGGCGGCGTAGCGATGCAATTTCGGCTTGAACGCATTGTTAGGCATGTCTAGTTCTGTGCACATGCCGCCACTCCTCTCCAGGTTGACCAGTCTGGATCAGCGTCGGTCCGGATCTCAATAGGGTAGGTTTTGTGCCCAGCGAGCAGCTGGTTAAAGCGGTCCAGCCACGCCGAGATGTCGTTGGCGTAGAAGATCCATTCCTTGCGCGAATTGCCGGTCACCACCAGCATTAGGTAGCCGAAGCCGTCTGCTCCGTCAATGGACGCAATTGCGTCCTCAAACGAGATCTGATGCTCGTTCTCAACAGATGGGGGCATGCCATTGCTATTCGATCCATCGAACCGCCAGTACACATTTACTAGTGTAGGAAAGTCCCCAGTGCGCTTTACAGAAACAGGCAAGTGCTGTCGAAAGCGAAACACCAGCGGCAACTGGTTCTCTTGGCCAGTCGCTGTCGCCCAAATGTCTTGGTCCAATGAATCGGGCATCACGTGTTGTCCTGTTGAACGCACTGTTAGGTGCCAGCCAGATCATTGAGGCAGCGCTCCTTGACAGGAAGAAGAGCGGTGTCATTGACCGACTCTAACGCAGCGATCCGAAGTTTGCGCTCCCGAGCCACGGCTGACGGATTGTCCACATGGTCCGAGCCCATAAAGGAGACCCCGAAACACGTGGGGAACGCTGCTTGGGCTCGCAGAAAGCCCGCAGGCGACAGCCGGACGAAGCGAGAAGAAAGCTCAGCGAGTTCCTCAAGCTGTTCTCCAGGTGAAATGTCTTCCGCCAGGGTCAGGACCTGCCGAAGGGCTCGCTCGTCTCCAGCGAGAACCCGGTTGGCCAAGTCGGGGAAGTAGAGATATCCGCTCGAAGTGGCGCAAGCACCGAGTGCAAGCACAAAGATGGGTGCGAATCTCTTCATGGCACCTAACTATCTATTAGCCGCCACAGGCTATCTCCGAGGCTGGCGCGGCACTGATAACGGCCCGAAGTTTGGTGGTGTACCACTCAGTGGCTGGTCCGCTGCCGACAAGCAGGTCCGATATGACGATTTTCGCGTGGCCTTCAACGCCACAGACCTTGTCCATATCGACAGACCCTACTGCAGAGATGATGCCCAATTCTTTCTCAGCATTCTCGTCGTCCGAGAAGCAGAGCCGTGCCGCTGGCGGAAGAGTGACATCTCCTAGCCTACGCTCGACGGGTATGAAACAAAATTCGCCATCCCCGAGCAGCTCGTACATCCCTTCGAGTGTCACGGTCCCCGTGTAGTGACTGTGCGCGCCAACCTCTTCCGGGATCGGGGATCGATCTAAGTGTAGTTGGCCAGTCGCGGTACAGCCGCCGAGAGCCACTGCTGCAATTGCCAGGAAATGTCTCATGTGACGGCTAACGCTCAACTTAGCCCGAATTGCAGCGCGTAGCTGGCGACATGGCAAGCTCTTTCTGCCATGTTGACGGCGTAGCGATGCAATTGGGACTTCCTACGAAAAAGTGGACA
>CBFGOU010000273.1:0-6479 GCA_965650445.1 uncultured Oxalobacteraceae bacterium
TCTCGGCCCGGAAACTCATGCCCGAGGGGCCGTTCCAGCTTACTTTCACTTCCATTGCATTCTCCGGAGCGCAGTTGATTTTCTCGACATTGTAATGGAGCGCCGGCGGCCGCGTCAGACGGCCAGCACGTAGCGTTCGCTCTTCATGCGCCAGGTGGCGAAGGCGAGCGCGGCCAGCGCCGGCAGCAGGGCGCTGAAAAACGTCATCACGAAGGGCAGGGCGCCCAGGTCTTGTCCCTTGGCCATTTCACGCATCAGGGTCTGGTTCGACAGCATCGGCACGCCATACATCCACAGGGCGGTTTTCAGGTCCAGCATGGAGACGAGCAGGCCGGGCACCATGGGCACCAGCGCCACGAAGCTGAGTACGCTTTGGGCTTCCTTGAAGGATTTCGCGTTCATGGCCACGGCGATGTGCACGCTGGCCGCCAGCATCGACAGCGGGACGGTGGCCAGGCACAGCCAGGCCAGGTCGCCCCAGGTGACGCGCCAGGTCATGCCGATTTCTTCCAGCGGCAGCCAGGACAGGATGGCGTGGGCCAAGGCCAGTTCCAGGGTGATGCCGACCACCGCGAGCGCGCCCGCGGCCAGCCATTTGCCCACCACCAGGGCGGCGGCGCTGGCCGGCTGGGCCATCAGCACTTCGAGCGAACGGCGCTCGCGTTCGCCGGCGGTGCTGTCGACCGCCGCCGACAGGCCGCACACGAAGGCGGGAAAGAACAGGAAGCCGAGGATCGCGCCGATCAGGCCGGCCGAGCGGGCCGCCGTGCTGCCGGTGTCGAATTTCTGCACGCGCACCGGTTGCATGATGACCGGCGAGACGCCGTGGGCCAGCAGGCGCGCGCTACTGATATTGGAGCCATAGACTTGCAGCACGTCCTCGACTTCGCGGTGGCGCTGGTCGCCGGCGCTGTCGAACCACAGCTCGATTTTGGCCGGGCGCATGGCGCGGTAGTCGTCGACAAACTGGCTGTCCAGGCGCAGCAGGCCGGCCACCTTGCGTTCGCGCAGCAGCGCGCCGATGGCGTCCTCGTCCATGGCGGCCATCGGCAGGACGGTGATGTTGCGCTGCTTGAGGCTGGCCATCAGCGTCGGCGCGCGCGCGGCGCCGATCACGGCCAGTTCCATGCCATCGCGCTCGGGCTTGGTGGCGCGCACGATCTGCTGGTTGAGCATGAAGCCGAGCATGCCCGGGTACATGATGGTAAACAGCGCCAGCACGCCCAGGGCGCGGCGGTCGCGCAGGGTTTCGCGCAATTCCTTGAGGAAGACGATCAGGAAGTGCGGCCTCATGCGGCGATCCCCTCGTCGGTGCCGACCAGGCTGACGAAGGCGTCTTCCAGGTTGGCGATGCCGGTGCGCTCGCATAATTGTTGCGGCGAACCCTGGGCCACCGTGTAGCCCTTGGCGATGACGATCACGTCTTCGCACAGGTGGGTCACTTCCTGCATCACGTGGGTGGCCATGATCACGCAGCAGCCATCGGCGCGCAGGGCGTTCAGGGCAGTGCGCAGGGCGCGCGTGCTCATGACGTCGAGACCGCGGCTGGGTTCGTCGAGCAGCAGATGGCGCGGGCGGTGCAGCAGGGTGCGCGCCAGCGCCACCTTGATGCGCTGGCCTTGGGAAAAGCCTTTGGCGCGGCGGTCCAGGATGTCTTGCATGGCCAGCAGTTCGGACACTTCATCGATGCGGATATTGGCGGCGGCACGGGTCATGCCGTTCAGTTCGCCGAAATACTCCAGGTATTCGCGGGTGGACAGGCGTTCGTACAGGCCGAACTGGTCGGTGAGAAAGCCGATATTGCGCCGCACCGCCATGGGATCGACGGCCGGGTCGACCCCGCCGATGCTGATCGCGCCCTGATCGCGCTTGAGCAGGCCGACCAGCAGGCGCAGCAGGGTGGTCTTGCCGGCGCCGTTGGGGCCGAGCAGGGCCGTGATCTGGCCATCCCGGGCGGTAAAGCTGACCCCGCCGAGCGCTTGCACGTGGCCAAAGTGTTTCTTGACGTCGCTCACTTCTATCATGCGGTCCTCGCGCCTAGGGTTGCGGTCCGGCGTTGCCGACCTGGAAGGTTGCTGCAGGGATTTCGCTCAGGCATTTGGCATTCACCGCCTGGCCGGGCCGGTCGAGAAATTCGCGCAACAGGCGCGGGGTGCAGCCGATCTGCGATACGCCGTGGCCGGCGTTGGCGACCACCAGATGCTGGGCGCGCGCCATGTGGCGTGCCGCGGCCTGGGCGCGGTGCGGCGGCGTGACCGGATCGAGCGCGCCGGACAGCAGCAGCGCCGGGGCCTTGATGGTTTGCGGCGTCACGAACGGTACCGGCGGCACATTGATCGCCTTGCACATGGCGCCCAGCCGCACCATGCGCTCGCTGCCCATGAAGGAGCCGAGCGCGTCCTCGGCTTGCAGGCGCGGGTTCAGGCGCGGCACGTCTTCGGCGCAGATCACCGCCAGGTAGAGCACCATGGCCGGACTGGCTTCCGAGCCCAGGTCGGTGGCGATATTGCGGCGCGCCATGAAGGGTTCCCAGCGGCCCTGGTAGGCGCTGTGGATCAGAAAGGGCAGGCGGCGGCTGTCGAGCGCGTTGTAGAGCACGTTGTGGACGGTGCCGAGAAAGCGCGCGCTGCTCATGGTCAAGTCGACCGGTTCGGCGGTGCGCGGGTCGGCCATGCGCACCTTGACGGCGCCGCCGGCCACGCGCTCGGTGAGGGCGGCAAATTCCTGGCGCAGCGCGGGGAAGGCGCGGTGGCAGGCGGCGTCAAGCGCGCATTGCTTGAACAACAGGTCGAGCGCGGCCTGGCCGTCGCGGCCGCCGGCGGGGATGATTTGCTCGGGTGCGGCCACGCCGTCCAGGATCAGTGCGCGGGTGGCGCCGGGAAACTGGCGCGCGTAGGCTTGCCCCAGCCGGGTGCCGTAGGAGCCGCCCCACAGGTTGATGGCGCGGTAGCCCAGCGCGCGCCGCACCAGGTCGAGGTCGCGCGCGGCATTGGCGGTGGTGTAGGCGGCAAAGGCTTGCTTGAAGCGGGCCAGGCAGGCGCGCACGCTGGCTTCCTGCGCGGCCTGGTCCATATCGTCGGCATTGTCGGGCGCGTCGCAGTCCAGCTTGCCCGAGCGGCCGGTGCCGCGCTGGTCGATGAAGACGATATCGCGGGTGGCGCGAATGCGCCGGAACGTGTTGTTCAACAGCGGCACGACGTCGCTGCCGGCCTCACCGGGGCCGCCGGCCAGCACGAACAGCGGGTCGGGCTTGGCCGATTCGCGAAACGCCGGGGCGATGGTGACGTGAATGGCCAGCGTGGCGGCGTTGGGGTGCTGGTAATCCAGCGGTACCTTGACCGTCATGCAGCGCAAGCCTTCTTCCGAGCCGGGCAGATGGCAGGTGCGGCCCAGCTGTTCCGGGTCGACGGCGTGTGCGGGCTGGGCCGCCAGCCCGGTCAGGACCAGCAGTGTTGCAATGCGGGCAATGAAATTCACATGGTCTCCTGAGTTCGACCCGTGCATAGTAGTTTGCCAGTGTTTCCATGGTCAACCTGCATTTGAACGCACCCGGCTATTGACTGGCGCGGTGCTGCCGAGGTATAGTAGCCGGCTTTCCGTTTGCTCAGGAAAGACAATAAGGCAGAGTCCGCAAGTTGCAAGAGCGGAACCACCATTTGAGCGATTTATTGATTTAGGAAGTCAACATGAAAACTTTTTCCGCTAAAGGACATGAAGTCCAGCGCGATTGGTTCGTGGTTGACGCGACGGACTTGGTCCTCGGACGTGTTGCCAGCGAAGTGGCACTCCGACTGCGCGGCAAACACAAGCCAGAATTCACTCCTCACGTCGACACCGGCGATTACATTGTGGTCGTCAACGCAGGCAAACTGCGCGTGACCGGCACCAAAGCCACCGAGAAGACCTACTACCGTCACTCGGGCTATCCAGGCGGCATCTACGAGACCAATTTCAAGAAAATGCAAGAGCGTTTTCCTGGTCGCGCGCTGGAAAAAGCGGTCAAGGGCATGCTGCCCAAGGGCCCGCTCGGCTACGCCATGATCAAGAAGCTCAAAGTGTACGCGGAAGGTTCCCATCCGCACGCTGCCCAGCAACCTAAAGCACTCGTTCTCTAAGGAGCTGACATGATCGGTAACTACAATTACGGCACCGGCCGTCGCAAGAGTGCAGTCGCTCGCGTGTTCATCAAGGTTGGCACTGGCCAGATTATCGTCAACGGTAAGCCGGCAGCCGAGTATTTCTCGCGCGAAACCGGCCTGATGGTGATCCGTCAGCCGCTGGAACTGACCGGCAACGTCGAGCGCTTCGACATCAAAGTGAACGTGCACGGCGGCGGCGAGTCCGGCCAGGCCGGCGCAGTTCGCCACGGTATCACCCGCGCCCTGATCGACTACGACGCAGCATTGAAGGGCGATCTGGCACGTGCCGGCTTCGTGACCCGCGATGCGCGTGAAGTCGAGCGTAAAAAAGTTGGTCTGCGCAAAGCACGTCGCGCAAAGCAATTCTCGAAGCGTTAATCTGCTTCTGCGGCGCCTTGGCGCCGCCACAAGAAAGCCGCCGTCCGCGAGGTCCGGCGGCTTTTTTTATGGCTTATTGCATAATTAATTCTCCCGTCGTAATATTGATACATCGTAATCGTCACGCCTGCTGAGGCGCGCCGCTCCGATATTTCTCCTGCGCGAACTCGGCCCCGCGGCCCTCTTCGTCACGGCAGCAGGTACGCAAGGTGCCTGCATCAGACATCGCTGGCCGGTGCTGAAGGTGATCCGTATTCCCCCGTCTACACATCGCTGTTGCGCGCAAGGCATTCGCACGCGTACGCCGTTCGCTATTTTCAATATTGGAGACAAAATGACCTATCAATTGCTCGTTGCCAGCCTGATGCTGGCCTCGGCCGCGCAGGCGGCAACGCTCGACGCCAAAACCTTCGTCGGCGCCAGCACGCCCCTGCAAATCGCGCAATACGGCGTGCGCAACTTCTCGGCGCCGGTGCTGGTGAGCGGCCTGCACGACCCGGCCAACTACCTGGCCGCGCCCAAGCTGCCGGTATGGCAGTTCGCCCAGCTCGACCCGACCGGCGGCGTGCTCACCTTCGAGCGCCAGAGTGCGCCGGCCAACGGCTGGCATGCCTGGACGCGCAAGGGCAAGGTGCTGGTCACCGGCGGCGGTTCGGCCAGCGCGGACCGTGTCTACACCGTGTTCAACGGTCAGCAATTGCTGGCCGCCATCAAGGAAGCCGGCAACGAACCCAAGATCATCCGCGTGGTGGGGCATATCGACCTGCGCTGGAGCGAGAACAACACCGTCTTTCAGGAGTACACGAGTTATGCGGACCAGAAAAACGGCGGTTCGATCAGCCTGCCGTCCAACACCACGCTGGTGGGCATCAACGACGCCCAGGGCCGGCCGGCGCGCATTACCGGCACCGCGCTGCTGATCGGCGGCGAACTGGCGCTGACACCTGGAGGCGACCCGGAAAGCGACTTCAAGAAGTGGATCGCCGACGGCAAGGACGGCGACGATTATCCGACCTGGACGCGCAACATCATCGTGCGCAACCTGGCACTGGACACGCCCTGGGATGTCAATCCGGAAGACTCGGCGAATGCCTATGCCGACGGCATCACGCTATCGCGCGCGCAAAACGTTTATCTCGACCACTTGAGCATCGGCGATGGCGACACGCCCGATTCGATGGCCGTGGCGCCGAATCCGACCCGCCACGACGGCGCGCTCGACGTGGTGCGCGGCAGCGACTACGTCACCATCGCGAACAGCTATTTCACCAACCACCACAAGACCACCTTGGTGGGCAACGGCGATTCCGGCCGCGCCTGGAGCGATGCGGGCCGCATGCACGTGACCTTCGCCGGCAACTGGTGGGATGGGGCGACCACGCGTCTGCCGCTCAATCGTTACGGCCAGGTGCACATGTTTAATAATCTGGTGACTGGCAGCGTGTCGACCAAGAATCCGGATATCAAGTTTGAAAGCGGCAGCGATGCGCGCTACAAGTCCAACATGCTGCTGGAGAATAACTACTACAACATCACGGGCCTGAAGCTCACCGAGTTTTGCGGCAAGGCCATCAAGGGCAAGGACTTCATCGGTTTCCGCTCGTCCGGCCACATTTTCACGAGCGACAAGGCCGGCACCAACCTGATCGATGGCCAGTGCGGCTATGCCTTGCCGGACGCGGCCAATACCTGGACCCCGTCCTATCTGTACGCCCTGCAAACGGCGACATCGACCCTGACCAGCGTGCCGGCCAATGCCGGTGCGGGCAAGCTTAAATAAAGGAGACTCCCATGTTATTCAAACGATTCATCTTTTCCGTGGCCTGCCTGCTCGCCCTGGCGCCTGGCCTGGCGCAAGCGAGCCTGATCGCCGATACCGGCACGCCCTCGAATGCCGTCGGCGCCGGCTGGGCCTTCAATAGCGGCCACAGCTACGCCGGGCAGTTTTCGGCGTCGGGCGCG
>CBFGOU010000274.1:0-6477 GCA_965650445.1 uncultured Oxalobacteraceae bacterium
CGACCCAGTCGGGCGTCTCCAGGGTCAGCTCGTAGCGGTCGGCCATCCAGCGCATGAACAGATAGTCGCCCAGCTGGTGGGCAAAGCGGCCATAGTAGGCCAGCGACTCGCAGCTCACGCCCAGCGGTGTCTTCGGGTGCGGATGGGCGCGCCGTTCAAACGGCGCGATGCCGTACTGGCGCCGCAGCAGACTCAGTGACGTGATCGAATGCACGGTCCAGGCATGCGCCCAGTTGGTGCGCAGGTCGGCCGGCAGCATCTGGCGCGACAGCTCGAGCGCATCGCTGCGCAGCGCCAGGTCGGCCAGGATGGCGCAGGCCGGCTGCGCGGTCTCCGGATCGTGCGACAGGTGGATCATCTGGCGCACCGCTTCGTCGGTCTGGCCGCGCTGGATCAGGCTCATGCCCAGCCACATGGCGTTCCAGGCGCGCTCCTCGCCGCCGGGGCCGGCCAGCTCCGCCAGCATCGCTTCGCCGCGCTCATGCTGGCCGGTGGCCACCAGCGCGCGCGCCAGCATGCCGCGCGTGTCGGGGTCTCCGGGCGGGAGCTTTTCGAAGACCGCCAGCGCCGCGGGATAATCATTGATGGCCGCGTAGCAGCGGCCCAGTGCGCTGTAGGCGATCGCCCCGGTGAGCGGATGCAGCAGGCGGATCGCCTCGTCGTATTCGTGGCGCGATCCGTGCACCAGGCCGCGCAGCAGCTGCGCGCGCTGGCGGATTTCCTCGTTCGGGTTCAGGGTCGCGGTGCGGTCCAGCCATTCGATCGCCTCAGGCAGGCGGTTGCACTGGTATTCCAGGCTGGCCAGCCAGCAGGCCACCTGGGCCTGCGGATAGATCGCGTAGATGGCGCTGATGTGGATGCGCGCGGTGTCGATTTCGCCACGTTCCAGGGCCGCGTTGGCCTCCTGATTGAGCTGCTGGATCCGCTCGCGTACCGCTTCGCTCATGCCCTGGAATAGATGACGGCCGAGAAGTGCGTTTTCGAGCCTTCCGGCGTGCCGCTGGTCGGGTAGGCCAGGTCATGCCGGCCGAGGAACACGCGGCGGTAGCCTGCGGCGCCGAATTCGCGGTCCAGGTCGTCGATGCCGAACACCCACTGGGCGATGCGCACGGCCAGGTTGTTCTGGATGCGCGAGTAGGTCTGGCGGTCGTTGATGGGCGTGTTTATGATCAGGAACAGCTCGGGAGAACAGGCCAGCAGCTCGCGCAGCTTGGCCTTGAAGTCGGGCAGGTAGTGCAGCGAGCTGGTGCAGCTGACGATATCGGCCTTGGCCGGCAGCGCGCCATCGCTCAAGAACAGCGATTCGTTGAACTGCCCGGCAAACAGCTTGGCCATCCAGGGCGCCGCCAGCTGCACGAACTCCGGCGTCTCGACCACGTGGTAAGACAGGCGCGCGGCCAGTTCCGGGCCCACCACCTTGGCGATCTCGACGTACTGCTTGGCCGCGCCGCCGCCGAAATCAACCACCGTCTGCGGTCCTTGCCCCAGCCGGCTCGCCACCAGCGTCGGCAGGATCGTGCTGCCCCAGCGGCGCGCCTCGTTCAGGCCACCCCAGGGCTGGGACAGCAGAGCGATGGTTTCGTTAAGCTGGTTGGTGGCGTGAACAATATTGATTTCTTGCGTGGCGTAGGTGCCCGCGAGTTCGATGAACTGCGGCGAGCTGCCTTCGAAAAAAATATCGCTCATGCGCTTACCAGCCGGCGTTGATGACGCTGCAGATACGCTCGATGTGCTCGCGCCCGATCTTGGTGTGCAGCGGCAGCACCAGGTAGCGGTCTTCCAGCGCATCCATGTTCGGCAGGTCGGTGCGGCGCTCGCCGAAAATCTTGTAGCGGTCGTTGCGGTAGTGGACCTGGGCCGATTCGATGCCTTGCTCGCGCAGCTTTTTCATCAGGCCGACGCGGTCGCTGTCGACGATGATGGTCAGCAGCCAGGACGCGTTGAAGTAGCCCACGTCGGTCGACTTGCCGACGATGCGCACGCGCTCGGACCTAAGGTTCTCTTCGTACACCTTGAACAGGCTGTTGCGGTAGGCGATCACGTTGTCGAGGTCGCGCAGGCCGGCCAGGCCGATGCCGGCGGCGATGTCGTTCATCTGATACTTGTAGCCGATATCGACGATGTCGTTTTCCCAGATGCCGCCCTGCTTGGCGGCGCGGTCGATGCCGAACCAGCGCAGCTTCTTGCCCAGGTTAAGCAGTTCCGGGTCCTTGATCGCCACCAGGCCGCCGTCGCCGGTGGTCAGGGTCTTGATGGCCTGGAACGAGAAGATCGTGAAGTCCGCCAGCTGGCAGGCAAACTGGCCTTCGGCCTTGGAACCGAGCGAGTGGGCCGCGTCGGCGATCAGCTTCAGATTGTGCTTCTTGCACAGCGCGTTCAGGGCGACGTAATCGTTCGGCACGCCGCCGTAGTCGACGCACGAGATGGCCTTGGTTTTCGGCGTGATCTTGCGCTCGACGTCGGCCACGTCCAGGTTCATGGTTTCCTGGTCGATGTCGGCGAACACTGGGGTCGCGCCAATGTACAGCAGCGGAATATTGGTGGCGGTGCAGGTAAACACCGGCACGATCACTTCGTCGCCCGGCTGCACGTCGGCCAGCAGGTAGGCCAGGTGCAGGGCGTCGGTGCCGCTGCCGACCGACAGCGGCTCATGCGAACCGAGGAACTTTTCCTTGAACAGCTGCTCGAACTTTTCGACCTTGGGGCCCTGGCCGATCCAGCGGCCCGACAGGGTGTCGGCCACTTCCTCGATGGCGCCCTTGGGGATGTGCGGGTAAAACAGCGGCACGCCGTCTTTTTCGTCCAGCAGCGGATATTCGTTCATTGCCTTGTTGCTCATTTCAAGCTCCCTTCGTATTGGGTGGATTTTCCGCTGCACCCGCCTGTTGGGCAATGCCGCGCTGGAAGTTCTGTAACATCTGAATCATGCTGTCGTTGGCGCCGCATTCGCCTTCGGCTTCATCCTGGCGGCGCCCGTCCGCGCGCACCCGCACCGCCATCTCGCCGGTGTAGGCGTCGAAGGCGGCGCCTTCGAGCAGCAGGCTGGCCAGCAGCAGCGCCTCGGCCTGCAGGTTCTTGCGAAACAGCGGGGCGTAGCGCCAGAAGCAGTCGAAACGGCGCGCATAGATTTCCGCGCCGGCGTAGTTGCACAGGGCGAAGCGGTCGTTCAGGCCGCCCCATTTCTGCCAGAGCGGCGTCATCACGCGCGCACCGCCTTCAAGCTGGGGCAGGTAGCGCTCGATGTCCAGGCGGTCGCGGTACAGCAGGTCCGGGCGCAGGAACACCACCGCGTCCGGGCGCGTGCCCTCCAGCAGGGCGAAGGCGCGCTTGACCGAAAACAGCTCGCGCACGATGTTGCGCGTGCTGGCATGCTGGTCCTGATAATAGTCGTCTAGCCCGAGCGCCAGGATGTTCGGCGTGATCAGCTCGTCGAACGCGGCCTGGTCGATGTATTCGTGGCTGCGCGGGTGCAGCAGCGCTTCGAAATTACCTTCCGGCACCAGATTGCTTTCCAGGCTACGGGCATTCGAAAACGCGCCGCGCGGGCGCATCAGGGCGCCGACCACGTCGACTTCCAGCCCGGCCTGCTTGAGCGGCGCGATCACGTTCTCACCGATGGACTCGATGGTGTGCGACAGGCTCCGGTTCAGGCCGAAAAAGCACAGAGCGATTTTATTCATGGCAATCCAGCGGGGGTAAGTAAAAGCATGCTACTTGATCGGTGCATGCGGTGCAATGGAGAAAGGTCCACGGATCAAGGCTCACGCAGGGACTCATCCATGGCCTTGGACAGCGGCCACAGCAGGTAGGACAAGACGGTGCGCTTGCCCACCACGATCTCGGCCGACAAGGTCATGCCGGGCAGCAAGCGGTCATTCGATTTCATGCCCTTCAACCTGGCCGCGCCGACATCGACCAGGCCCAGGTAATAGGCGTCGGGGCCGCCGGAAGCGCCCTCGCGGCGGAAGGCATCGCCGCTGATCACCCGCACCTTGCCTTCCATCCCGCCGTGCTTTTGATAGGGGAAGGCGTCGAATTTCAGGTGGGCGTGGGCGCCCGCTTTGACATGGCCGACGTCGAGCGCATCGATGCGCACTTCCGCTTCCAGCTTGCCGCCCAGCGGCACCAGGGTGAAGAAGGGTTCCGCCTCCTTGACCACGGAACCGGGCGACAGCTTGGCGATGTCGAGCACCACGCCGTCGGCCGGCGCGATCAGCTGAATGTGTTCGCGCCGCTTGTCGGCCTTGTTGAGCTGCTCGCGCAGGGAGGCGCTTTCGCGCGTGGTGCTCAGCAGTTCCTCCATGGTTTTCTGGCGCCAGTTGTTGCCAAACGCCGACAGATCGGCTTCGGCCACGGCCAGGTCGCGGGCGATTTCGTGCTCGCGGTTGACGGTCAGGTCCAGTTCGCGCTCCACGCTCAGGCGGTTGTCCTGGGCCTGCAGCAGCTGCAGGCGGGCGCCATACTGCTGCTGCACCAGTTTTTCCTGCATCGACTCGATTTCCTTGAGCGCCTTGACCCGGTTGGCCAGCGTGGTTTGATCGCGCCGGTTGGTGTCGAGCGTGGCGCGCAGCTTGGCCACCGTCTCGCGCAGGCGCACTGCCTGCGACTGGTAGTTGAGCTTGCGTTCGCCGGCCAGGTTGGCCTGCAGCAGGCTGTCGGAATCGCGCGCGACCCGGTCCAAGGTCTTGCCGTCGAGTTCGGCCTGCAGCTCGCGCTGCTGGGTGGACAGGCTGGACAGGCGCGAGCGCAGCTGGTCCTCGTCGGCCTTGGCGAAGGTCGGGTCGAGGGTGGCCAGCAGCTCTCCCTTCTTGACCACCTGGCCGACGCGCACGTTGATGTGCTGGATGATGGCCGTCTCGATCGGCTGCAGCACGATG
This sequence comes from uncultured Oxalobacteraceae bacterium, assembly GCA_965650445.1. Classification (GTDB taxonomy): domain Bacteria; phylum Pseudomonadota; class Gammaproteobacteria; order Burkholderiales; family Burkholderiaceae_D; genus Telluria_A. Next base: position 4,878 of record CBFGOU010000274.1, read on the forward strand.
TTCGGGTTGTCCGTGACCAGGCGTCCGCGCGCGGTGACGATCTCGTCGACCTGCGAGAGCGCGGCCCAGACGATGAAGGTCAGCAGCGCGCCGGCCAGCACCAGCGGCGTGATGCGCAGTGCCGGCGGCAGCGGCGAGCGTTCCAGCGAATCGGCGTCCGGCAGGAACTCCAGGTCGGGACCCTTGGCCGGTTTGCCCTTGCTCACAGGTGGCTTGTTTGTTGGTTCCATAGGTGCTGGTAAGTGTCGCATCGGGTCAGTAATTCCTCGTGGCGGCCTTTATCGACCAGTTGGCCTTGCTGCATGACCATGATCATGTCGGCGTTCACGAGGGTGGACAGGCGGTGCGAAATCATCACGACAGTACGCCCGACCGCAATGCGCGACAGGTTGCTGATGAAGATGGCTTCGCTTTCAGGGTCGAGCGCGCTGGCCGCTTCGTCCAGGATCAGGATGCGCGGCTTGGCCAGCAGCGAGCGGGCGATCGACAGGCGCTGCTTCTGGCCGCCGGACAGGTTGGAGGCGTTTTCTTCGAGCATGGTGTCGAAGCCTTGCGGCAGGCGCTCGATGAATTCGGAGGCGCCGGCGGCGTCGGCCGCGGCGACGATTTCTTCGAACGAGGCGTCCGGCTTGGTGGCCGTGATGTTCTCGCGCACGGTGCCGCGGAACAGGAAGTTTTCCTGCAGAACCACGCCGATCTGGCGCCGCAGGTGCGACAGTTCGAACTCGCGCGCATCGATGCCGTCGAAGCGGATGATGCCTTCCTCGACCGGGTACAGGCCCTGGATCAGCTTGGTCAAGGTGGTCTTGCCGGAACCGCTGCGGCCGACCACGCCGATCACCGTGCCGGCCGGGATCGAGAAGCTGGCGCGGTCGAGCGCCAGATTGGCCGCGTTCGGATAGCGGAAGGTCACGTCCTCGAACGTGATGTTGCCGTTGAGTTTATTGCGCAGGCCGCCCGCGCCGGTGCGGCCTTCGGGCGCGCGGTTCATCACCTCGCCCAGCATCTTCACCGACAGCGCCGTTTCCTGGTATTCGTTGACCAGGCCGACGATGGCGATCAAAGGACCGGTCACGCGGCCGGTGATCATCTGGAAGGCGATCAGCGAACCGACCGTCAGGGTCTGGTCGAACACGTCCTGCGCGCCCACCACGATGATCACCACCGGCAGCAGTTTGCCGAGGAAGTCGGTGACCGAGTTGCCGGTGATGGAAATCTGCCCGACCCGGAAGTGCATGCTGATCGAATCGGCCGAGCGCTGGTCCCACTCCTTGCGCTGGGCCGGCTCGATCGCCAGCGCTTTCACGGTGCGCATGCCGTGCACGGTCTCCACCAGCATCGACTGGCGCTTGCCCTCGACCGCGTACAGCGCCTGCAGGCGGCGCTGGAAGGCCGGCACCATGGCCGCCACCAGGCCGGCGATCACGGCCGTGAAGGCCAGGGTGATCATGGCCAGCTTGACCGAGTAGGTAAAGAGAATCGGCATGAAGATCAGCAGCGCGGTGGCGTCGAGCACCGTGAAGAACAGGCGCCCGGTCAGGAAGCCGCGGATGCGGTCGAGCTGCTGCATGTGGCGCGTGACCACGCCGGCGGTGGTGGT
>CBFGOU010000275.1:0-6451 GCA_965650445.1 uncultured Oxalobacteraceae bacterium
ACAGCGGACGGATCGGACGGTCGATCAGGCGCGACGTCAGCGTTTCCTTCTCCGATGGACGGCCTTCGCGCTTGAAGAAACCGCCCGGGATCTTGCCGGCAGCGTAGGTCTTCTCGACGTAATCGACGGTCAGGGGGAAGAAGTCCTGGCCAGGTTTCGCGTCCTTGCGCGCCACCACGGTGGCCAGAACGACGGTGTCTTCCACCGACACCAGCACGGCGCCGGAGGCCTGGCGTGCGATCTCGCCGGTTTCCAGCGTGACCTTGTGCTGACCGTACTGGAAGGTTTTCGTAACTTTGTTAAACATGGGTAATCCCTTTCATTTTGCCGACAGATTTTCAGGAGCTGTCGTTCACCTCACCACAGGCAACTTAACTTGCTGCCTCACTACATTTTCGAATGCCACAAATGCAAAATGCCCGCGGCAGCGAACTGACGCAGGCATTTATTTAAACTTGTACTGGCAAAAATTACTTACGCAGGCCCAGTTTAGCGATCAGGTCGCGGTAACGGGTCGCGTCCTTGCTTTTCAGGTAGGACAGCAGGCTCTTACGACGGTTAACCATCATGATCAGACCGCGGCGCGAGTGGTGATCCTTGGCGTGGGCTTTGAAGTGGCCATTGAGTTCGTTGATGCGTGCGGTCAGCAGAGCGACTTGCACTTCCGGGGAGCCGGTGTCGTTTTGACCACGGGCGTTGTCCGCGATAATCGCGGCTTTGTCGATGTTTTCTACGGTCATGATGTTACCTTTCACATGCGGTGCAGGAGTCGCAACCCCGGCGCACCGTGAACTTCGTTAATTAAAACTACACTTTGCGTCCGGCCAAAACGGCCAGACCGGCAAGTATAGAGGAAAACGCATCGTGCCGCCAGTGCAGAATGCGCCGCCGCTGGCCCCGCTGGCAATATTGCCCCCTCAGCCCGGCACACTTCTGCCCTGACGGAACTCCAAGGTCCCGCGGCGCCACTCAATACGCGGTCAATCTTACCGAGCCATTCCATCAAGTGGAGGATGATCCAATGGGTCTCAGTATTTCCAAGCGAGCCCAATACGAGCAAACACCAGCGCGCTCCGAACCGCATGCCGGTGCAACCAGCGCAAGCGCTCGCCGCAGCGCCAGCGGGCCGCCGCCCCGGGTGAAAGAGAAATTCAAGGAGTTACAAAAACTCGGAAAGTCGTCGAATGGGCAGCTGAATCGCTATGCGGCCACCGCGACGAAACTGGCGCGCAAGAACGTGCAGCCAGGACCAGAGATGTCAAAACTTGACTTCGAGAACATGCCTACGCTCATCCGCGTCGAAAATGCGCGCCATCCGGAGCTCAATCTGAGCCTCTATTCGACCCCCGGTGACTTTTTGCGCAATTTGTCAATGATGCCCGAAGGCGCTTCCCGTTCCATCGTGAGACTGGCCAACCCAGATGGCGCTTCCGTCTTTCACCACGTGATCGTCGACGTGCGCAAGGAAAACGGGCAGCCCCCGACACTGCTTGTCCTTGAGCCGGTCACCTTAAATATGGCCACCTTCACGCCGCAGTTGGCATTCTGGGCGGACATGCGCAGACATGGAATTGACACCTCCCGGGTTGCGGTCGTAGAGGCGGGAGCACAAACTTCTCCCAACGGCTGCATCATGTACTGCCTGAACTACGCCCTCAAAGCGTTGAAGAACCGCGCCGCGTTCGACGGCATGCACCGGAACCTCGCGCAACAGAGGGGGCCAGGCCACGAGTTGGGCCTGGAGCGGCATATCGCTCAAAGCAGCGGCGTCCTTACCAATTTCAGTCCGCAAGATATACGAGGATTCCTTGGCAATATCGCATTCGCAGCCGGGCCACTCGTGTTGCCGCCCGACTTCTACAAGCACATGAATTCAGCCACACTTGCCAAGACAGTATCCGAGATCGCCGCGCAACATTGCGTCCCTGGCGAACGGCCCGCCACCGCCCGTGTCAACAGCGCGCGTCATCCCGTGCCGGAATCGCTGGAGCAGCGGGTGGCCGCCTTTACGGTAACGCGGCCGAACCAGAACGGCGATATGCGCACCTACAGCGCGTCCATCGAAGGCTTTCGTCTGCAGGAAATTGCACGGGCGAAGAAGGAATTACCGTAAAGCAGATAGTCACGGTAGCTTGCGCTGACGGTGCAGAATGGCGCCACCTTTGGCATGATGGAGGTTTTCCTCTTCGAAGGTGGTTTTTATGCAAAAACTTGCCCTCACGACTTTATTGGCTGCGGCCTTGGGATTGGCCGGCTGTGCCGGGCTGATCCGCACCCAGCCCTCCCCGGGCGACCCGGTCGATGTGGTGCTCAGCAAGATGGGCAAGCCGACCGCGATTTATCCGGAGGCCGACGGCCAGGCGTTCGAGTACGCCACCGGGCCGATGGGCCAGTACACTTTCATGGCCCATATCGGGCCGGATCAGCGCCTGCGCGGCTTCGAGCAGGTGCTCGGCGCGGAAGGGTTTGGTCGGATCAAGGTCGACGTGGCGACCAAGGACGAGGTGCTCAGGCTGATCGGGCACCCGGCCGAGCGGTCGCGCGTGGCCTTGAACGATTACGAAGTGTGGTCGTACCGGTACAAGGAAAACGGCGTGTGGAACTCGATGATGCACGTGCATTTCGACCGCGCCGGGATCGTCAGGATGATGATGAACGGGCCTGATCCGATGTATGAGGAGAAGCGCTTTTTCAGGGACTGACCGGTCGTCCCCGCTCGCGCGAGGACGACAGTGAATTCTTGTACCCGCCCCTGTACCCCGCCGGTCAGACGTTGGTCGCCTGCGGATCGACCCGCTCGACCTTCGAGTGCAGCTTGTTCAGCGCCGCCAGATACGCCTTGGCCGAGGCCACCACGATATCCGGATCGGCGCCCAGGCCATTGACGATGCGCCCGGCCTGCGACAGGCGCATCGTCACTTCACCCTGCGACTGGGTGCCGGTGCTGATCGCGTTCACCGAGAACAGCACCAGCTCGGCGCCGCTCTGGACCTGGCCCTCGATGGCATTGACGGTGGCGTCGACCGGACCGTCGCCCTTGCCTTCGCACACATATTCCTTGCCGTCGACCGCGAATACCACCTTGGCCGCCGGGGTTTCCCCGGTTTCCGAGTGCTGCGCCAGCGACACGAAGCGATAGTGCTCGCCTTCCTGCGCGCGGTCTTCGGCCGATACCAGCGCCGTGATGTCTTCGTCGAAAATCTCGGCCTTGCGGTCCGCCAGATCCTTGAAGCGCGCGAACGCGGCGTTGACCTCCCCTTCGGACTCAAGCTCGATGCCCAGTTCGCGCAGGCGTTCCTTGAAGGCGTTGCGGCCCGACAGCTTGCCCAGCACGATCTTGTTGGCGGCCCAGCCCACGTCTTCGGCGCGCATGATCTCGTAGGTTTCGCGCGCTTTCAAAATGCCGTCCTGGTGAATGCCCGAAGCGTGCGCGAAGGCGTTGGCGCCCACCACCGCCTTGTTCGGCTGGACCGCGAAGCCGGTGATCTGCGAAACCATCTTGGAGGCGGCCACGATCTGGGTGGTGTCGATCCCCAGCTGCAGCTTGAAGTGGTCGGCGCGCGTGCGCACGGCCATGACGACTTCTTCCAGCGCCGTGTTACCGGCCCGTTCGCCCAGGCCGTTGATGGTGCATTCGATCTGGCGCGCGCCGCCGATCATGACGCCGGCCAGCGAGTTGGCCACCGCCAGGCCAAGGTCGTTATGGCAGTGCACCGACCAGATTGCCTTGTCCGAATTGGGGATGCGCTCGCGCAGGCGCTTGATGGTGGCGCCGAACACTTCCGGCACGGCATAGCCGACCGTGTCGGGGAAGTTGATGGTGTTGGCGCCTTCGGCGATCACCGCTTCGAGCACGCGGCACAGATAATCCTCATCCGAACGGCTGCCGTCTTCGGGCGAAAATTCGATGTCGTCGGTGTACTGGCGCGCGCAGCGGATGGCCAGCTTGGCCTGCTCGAGCACCTGCTCGGGCTCCATGCGCAGCTTCATTTTCATGTGCAGCGGCGAGGTGGCGATGAAGGTGTGGATGCGCTTGCGCGCGGCCGGCTGCAGCGCTTCGGCGGCACGCGCGATATCGCGGTCGTTGGCGCGCGAGAGCGAGCAGATGGTGGAGTCCTTGACCGCCGCCGCAATGGCGCGGATGGCGTCGAAGTCGCCCGGCGAGGCGGCCGCGAAGCCGGCTTCGATCACATCCACGCGCAGGCGTTCGAGCTGGCGCGCAATGCGGACCTTTTCGTCCTTGGTCATCGATGCACCGGGCGATTGCTCGCCGTCGCGCAGGGTGGTGTCGAAAATGATCAGGCGGTTCGAGTCGGACATGAGGTCTCCGGAGTAGCTAATGGAATGTGGGAATGCGTTTTTGGCGGCCGGTCAGCGCCGCTCGCTCGGGTCGACCGCTTCCTCGTCGGTCTGGATGATGCTCACCGGCCGGCCCTTGGCCAGGCGCCAGAAGTACACCAGATAGCCGGACAGGCCGTAGGCGGCAAACAGCGGCATCAGGGAACTGGCCGGTTCGATCGCGGCCAGCGCCAGGCCGAGGGCGATCAGGAATACGAAAATGAAGGGCACCGACTTGCGGAAGTTGACGTCCTTGAAGCTGTAGTACGGCACGTTGGTGACCATGGTCAGGCCGGCGAACAGGGTCACGCCCCAGGAGATCCAGGGGGCCAGGAAGCCGGTGTAGCCGTTGTCGTGCAACATCAGGAGGTAGCCGGTGACGATGCCCGCCGCGGCGGGACTGGGCAGGCCCTGGAAGAAGCGCTTGTCGACCACTTCGATGTTGGTGTTAAAGCGCGCCAGGCGCAGCGCGGCGCCGGCGCAATACACAAAGGCGGCGATCCAGCCAAACTTGCCGAGGCCGCGCAGCGACCATTCGTACATCACCAGCGCCGGTGCGGCGCCGAAGGAGATCATGTCGGACAGGCTGTCGTACTGGGCGCCGAATTCGGACTGGGTGTTGGTCAGGCGGGCGATGCGGCCATCGAGTCCGTCGAGGATCATGGCGATGAAGATGGCCCAGGCCGAGTGCTCGAAGCGCCCCGTCATGGCTTGCACGATGGCGTAAAAGCCGCAGAACAGCGCGGCCGTGGTGAAGGCGTTCGGCAGCAGGTAAATGCCGCGCCCGCGCACCGGATTGCCGTCGGCATCGAACTTGCGGCGCGTGATGCGGCTGAAGCGCGAGATCTTGCCTTTCTTGGGTCCGGCAGGTTTGCGGCGTGGAAGAGTGGCCATGGGCATTTTCTTGTTCGAGTGAAGGTTCACATTATAGTGGCTGCCTTACTTGAAGCGGACCTTTCCTACCAGACGCATCTGCAAGGTGGTTTCGCCCGGCTCGAAGCTCGGTTCCGAGACCTCGGCCTGCTCGCGCTTGGCCGAGGCGCGCATCATCATGGGCGCTGCGGCGTCCGGGGCCTGGCCGCCGGCGTAGTTGCCGGAAGCTTCGAAATCGACCGTGTCGAGGGTGGCGTCGCCGAGCTTGCGGCCCATGGCGGCGGCGATCGAGGCGATGCGCTCGTTCAAATTCTGATACGTGGCGGCAATGCGCTTGTCGTCGAGCTTCTTGGTGGCGGCGGGCGACAGGCCAAATTGCAGACCGGACAGTGCCAGCAGGCGCTGCACCTGGGCCGTCATTCGGGGCAATCCGGCCAGATTGGTGGTTTTGACTTCCAGCGACTGGCCGACCCGCCAGCCGGTCGGCACGCGCGGCTTGCCGCTCGGCATTCCATTGGGCATGGGACGCTCGTCCGGGTAGACCGGGTAGGCATAGTAGCCGTGGGTTTTCAGTACCGCTTGCGGATCGTCCTTGCGGACGATCTCGGTGCCCTGCTTCATCTTCTGGTTCACGCGCGAGGCGGCGGCGGCCTTGTCCTTGTCCTGCTCTTCGATCGTGAAATAGGCGACGGCCTGGTCGTTGGCCTGGGTGACTTCGCCGAAGGCGGGAACGATGACGAGGGTGCCGGCGGTGGGCGGCGCGGATTGGGCCTGGGCTTGCAGCGCGCACAGCATGGCGCTTGCAATGAGGATTCTTTTGAGGGGCATATTCTTATCTCCTGGTTGATGGACAAGAAAATGGGGCTTGACGCCCCATTAACTTGTTACCCGAGAAGATACGCGGATTTTGGTGCCCTTGTCGCTGTGGACACCAAAAGTGTTAGTTCTTCGACTGGTCGACCAGCTTGTTCTTGGCGATCCAAGGCATCATGGCGCGCAGCTTGGCACCGACCTGCTCGATCGGGTGCTCGGCGGTCAGGCGACGACGCGAGATCAGGGTCGGGGCGCCAGCCTGGTTTTCCAGGATGAAGCTCTTGGCGTATTCGCCGGTCTGGATGTCCTTCAGGCACTGACGCATGGCGTTCTTGGTGTCTTCGGTCACAACACGAGGACCGGTCACGTACTCGCCGTATTCGGCGTTGTTCGAGATCGAGTAGTTCATGTTGGCGATGCCGCCTTC
>CBFGOU010000276.1:0-6450 GCA_965650445.1 uncultured Oxalobacteraceae bacterium
AACCACGGCATGGTTGCCCTCGGCTCTAGTGCGGGGCAGGTGCTGCAGCTGACGCCGGCGCTGGTGCGCGGCGCGACGATTGCCGGCGGCGCGCTCGCCCTAAGCGGCGATACCAGCGCGGCCAGCGAGATCGAGATCTGGGGACCCGCCTTCACCTCGGCCACCTTCAACGGCGCGCCGTTGCGCTTGAGTGCGCAGGAAGACGGCAGCGTCAAGACCGGCAGCGTGGACGGCCCGGACGCCGTCGAGCTGCCCGACCTGGGCCGCTTGGCCTGGGTACGCCGCATGGACAGCCCCGAGGCGCAGCCGGACTTCGACGACGCCGGCTGGGTCAAGGCGGACAGGCGCGGCTCCGCGGCGCAGACCTGGTCGATGCCGGAACGCGGCCAGCCGACGCTGGCCATGAGCGACTACGGTTTCCACCATGGCGACGTGTGGTATCGCGGACGGGTCGCCATCACCGACCCGAAGACCAACCAGCTGGAGCTGTACTACGGCGCGGGCGGGGCGGGTATGCTGCAGGCGTGGGTCGACGGAAAGTACCTCGGCCAGCATGAACTCGACGTCGGCCGTTCGTTCCCCGAAACGACCGACAGCGTCAAGTTCACGCTCGGCGACAGGCTTGCGCCGGGCCAGCACATCATCTCCGTCATGGTGCGCAACAACTCGCACAACTGGGACCTGATGGCCGACGACTTCCACCGCGAAGCGCGCGGCCTGATTGCCGCGTCGCTGACCTCAAAAGGCGGCCAGCGCTTCGCGGTGCCGATCCAGTGGCGCATCCAGGGCAATCTGGGTGGCGAGAACCCGGCCGACGTTGTGCGCGGGCCGATGAACAACGGCGGGCTGTTTGGCGAGCGCGCGGGCTGGTATCTGCCGGCTGCGCAGGACAAGGCCGGCTGGTCGGCGGCCAAATTGAGCGATGCGCCGCCGGCGCCGGGCACCTACTGGCTGCGCACCACCTTCCCGCTCGATCTGCCCAAGGGCCACGACATCCAGCTCGGACTGGCCTTCGGCGATGCGGCCAAGCCGCGCTCGGAGCGCGAGAACCGCGCGCTGATCTTCGTGAACGGCTGGAACATGGGGCAGTTCATCGCCCATATCGGACCGCAGCGCACCTTCATCATCCCGCCGGGTATTTTGAATCCGAATGGTGAAAACACGATCGCGCTGGCGGTGACAAGCGACGGCGCGGCGGCCAATGCGCTGGAGCCGGTCAAGCTGGTCAATCTGCGCACCGCCCATGGCGGCGTGCCGCTCGAGATCATGTCGGCGCAGGCAATGCCTTAAGATCAGAACTGCTCGTCCGGCCGCAGGTAGCGCCATTGGCCGACGGGCAGGTCGCCCAGCTTGACCTTCCCGATGCGCACACGCTTCAGGCCGATCACCTTCAGCCCGACCATGTCGCACATGCGTCGGATCTGGCGCTTCTTGCCTTCCTTGAGCGTGAAGCTGAGCTGATCGTCGTTCTGCCAGCGCACCTTGGCCGGCAGCAGCGGCTTCCCATCCATCCACAGCCCGAAGCACAGTTTTTTCAGATCCGCGTCAGGCAGCTTGCCTTCCTTGGTGTACTGCACGCGCACCAGGTATTCCTTTTCGATGCTGGTGTCCTGGCCGATCAGGGTCTTGGCCACACGGCCGTCCTGGGTCAGCACGAGCAGGCCGACCGAGTCGATGTCGAGCCGGCCCGCCGGCACCAGGCTGCGCAGCTGGGTCGGGTGGAACTGCTCGGTGGACGGGTCGTCGGCCCAGTGATTTTCCGGCTTGATCAGCGCCACCGCCGGGGTATAGCCGTCTTCGGCCTGGCCGCTGACATAGCCCATCGGCTTGTTGATCAGCACCGTCACGCGCTTGGACTGCTCGGCGGCGGCCTGGCGCTCGACCGTGATCTTCTGGTGCGGCAGCACCTTGCTGCCCAGCTCCGACACCACCTGGCCGTCGACGCGCACCCAGCCGCGTGCGATCCACTCGTCGGCCTCGCGGCGGGAGGACAGTCCGAGTTCGGACATGCGTTTGGACAGGCGTACTAATTCAGTCATGGATTACTTACAGTGAAAAACAAAATGGGGCTTACACCTTCAGCGCATCGAGCAGGTCGGTCTCGAGCTGCAGCTGGGTGCGCGCGTTGTTGAGCGCCTGGCCATCGATCAGGAACACGTCTTCCACCCGCTCGCCCAGGGTCATGATCTTGGCCGTGTGCAGATTGATGCGGTAGCGCGCCAGCACGTTGGCGATCGCGTACAGCAGCCCGTTTCGGTCGTTTGCGGCAATCGACAGCAGGTAGTACTGGCCCTTGTCGTCGGGGCGCAGGTCCACCGTCGGCGCGAACGGAAAGGTGCGCGACAGGCGCGAGAGCCGGCCACGGGTGGGCGCCGCCAGCGGCGCCTGCGATGTCAGCAGCTCGCACACCTCGTGCTCGATCAGGTTGATGATGTCGCGGTAGCTCTTGGCGAAGTTCTGCTCGGTGACCAGGAAGGTATCGAGCGCGTACCCGTGCCTGGTGGTATGGATCTTGGCGTCGAGGATGCTGAAGTTCTTGCGGTCGAAGTAGCTGCAGATGCGCGCGAACAGGTCGGGCTGGTCCTTGATATAGACCGCCACCTGCAAGCCTTCGCCGATCGGCGCCAGGCGGCAGCGCACCACCGGCGCCTCGCTGTCCAGGCGGTCCCACAGGGCGCGTGTCTGCCAGGCGATGTCGGATGCTTCGTGCCGCAGGAAGTAGGCCATGTCGAGCTGTTTCCACAGCTTTTCGTGCGCGTCGGCCGGCAGGCCGTACAGGCGCAGCGTGGCCAGGGCTTCTTCCTGGCGGTTCTTCAGTTCGCGGTCGGCCGAATGCGGTTCGCCGCCGAGCACGCGCAGGGTTATGCGGTACAGGTCTTCGAGCAGCTTGGCCTTCCAGGCATTCCATACCTTGGGGCTGGTGCCGCGGATGTCGGCCACCGTCAGCAGGTACAGCGCGGTCAGGTGGCGCTCGTCCTTGACCAGCCTGGCGAACGACTCGATCACGTCGGGATCGGACAGGTCGTGCTTCTGCGCGACGGTCGACATGGTCAGGTGATGCTCGACCAGGAACACCACCAGCTCGCTGTCTTCCGGTCCGATCGAGTGGTCTTCGCAGAACTGTGCCGCGTCGACGGTGCCGAGCTTGGAGTGATCGCCGCCGCGGCCCTTGGCGATGTCGTGGAACAGGGCGGCCACGTACAGCAGCCAGCGGCGCGGGAAGTTCGAGATCAGCTGGCTGCAGAACGGATACTCGTGCGCGTGCTCGCTCATGGTGAAGCGGCGCATGTTGCGCACCACCATCATGATGTGCTGGTCGACGGTATAGACGTGGAACAGGTCGTGCTGCATCTGGCCGACGATGCGGCGGAAGTTGGGCAGGTAGCGCCCCAGCACGCTGGTGTCGTTCATGCGCCGCAGCGCGTGCACCAGGCCGACCGGCGCCTGCAGGATGCGCAGGAACAGCGCGCGGTTGCGCGGGTCTTCGCGGAAGCGCTGGTCGATCTCGAAGCGCGCGTGCCACAGTGCGCGCAGGGTACGCGCCGTCATGCCCTTCAGGTGCGGGTGCTCGGTCATTATCAGGAACACTTCCAGCACCGCCGACGGCGTGGCCATGAAGGTGTCGTCCTGGGCGATGTCGATGAAGCCGTTGACGTCGTTGAAGCGCTCGTTCAGGGCCACCGCTTCGCACGGCTGCGGGAACAGCTGCGCCTCGATATTCTGCAGCAGGATGCTGTTGAGCTGCGTGACCGTCTTGGCGGCCAGGTAGTAGCGCTGCATCAGGTATTCGCTGGCGCGGCGCGCGTTCAGGCCTTCGCCGGTGGTCTTCAGGCCGAAGGTTTCGGCGATCGGCGTCTGCACGTCGAACACCAGGCGGTCTTCGCGGCGGTTGGTCTGCAGGTGCAGGCGCACGCGGATGTCCTTGAAGGCGCGCTCTTTCTCCATCAGCTGGCGCGCTTCGGTCTGGGTGATCAGGCCGCGCGTGGCGAGCTGGCCCCAGGAACTGGCCAGGCCGGCGGCCTTGGCCACCCACAGGATCACCTGCAGGTCGCGCAGCCCGCCCGGGCTTTCCTTGCAGTTCGGCTCCAGGCTGAAGGCGGTGTCTTCGTACTTGGCGTGGCGCAGGCGCATTTCCGCGGTCTTGGCGTGGAAGAAGGCTTGCGGGTCCATGGCCGCGTCGTAGCGCGCCTGCAGGGTGGCGAACAGTTCGGCGTTGCCGTGGATGAGGCGCGCTTCCAGCAGGCTGGTTTGCACGGTGATGTCGGCCTGCGCCTCGCTCATGCATTCGTCGACCGTGCGGATGCTGTGGCCAATTTCCAGGCCCAGGTCCCACAGCAGCTGCACCATTTCTTCCAGATCCTTCTGGAGCGCGGCATCGGGCGGCGCGGCCAGCAGAATCAGGATGTCGACGTCGGACTGCGGGAACAGCTCGCCCCGTCCATAGCCGCCCACGGCCACCAGGGCCGCGCTGTCGGGCAGGCCGACCAGGTTCCACGCCGCCGACAGCACCATGTCGACACTCTGGCGCAGGCCGCGCAGCAGTTTTTCCGGCTTGCCGTCTTCGCGGAAGGCGGTGATCAGCGCGAGACGGTTGGCCTTGAGCTGCTGCTTGAGCAGGTCGCGCGGCTGGAATTTGGTGGCGGAGGGAACGGACGACATGGTGTTACGCGGCCACGGCCTGGGTCGGCTGGCCGATGATGGCCGGCGGCGGCGGCGTGCCGGCCGAGGTGGTCAGCACTTCGTAGCCGGTTTCGGTGACGAGGATGGTGTGCTCCCACTGCGCCGACAGGCTGCGGTCCTTGGTTTTGATGGTCCAGCCGTCGCCCATTTCGCGGATCTCGCGGCGCCCGGCGTTGATCATCGGCTCGATCGTGAAGATCATGCCCGCCTGGAGCATTTCCAGGGTGCCGGGTTTGCCGTAGTGCAGCACCTGCGGTTCCTCGTGGAAGACCTTGCCGATGCCATGGCCGCAGAATTCGCGCACCACGCTGTAGCCGTGCCGTTCGGCGTGCTGCTGGATCACGTAGCCGATATCGCCCAGGTAGGCGCCCGGCTTGACCTTGGCAATGCCCAGCCACATGCATTCATAGGTCACTTCCGCCAGGCGCCGTGCCAGGATCGACGGTTCGCCCACGAAAAACATGCGGCTGTTGTCGCCGTGGTAGCCATCCTTGATGACGGTGATGTCGAGATTGACCACGTCGCCATTCTTGAGCACCTTGTCGCCCGGAATGCCGTGGCAGATCACATCGTTGACCGAGGTGCAGATCGACTTGGGGTAGGGCGTGTAGCCGGGCGGGCAATAGTTCAGCGGGGCGGGAATGGTGCCCTGGACATTGACCATGTACTCATGGCAGAGGCGATCCAGTTCGCCCGTGGTGACGCCCGGCTTGACGAAGGGGGTGATGTAATCGAGCACTTCGGCGCCCAGACGGCCGGCCACGCGCATGCCTTCGATGTCGGCAGGGGATTTGATCGAGATGGAGGACATAGATTCGCAATCTGCAAAAAACGATGGGTTGGCCGGCGCGCCGGGGCGCCGGCCCGGATAGTAGGAAGCCATTATAAGGGATGTGGCCCGCGCTGGTCCGGGGCAGGGAGGAAGGCCGGTTCAGAGCTCGCGCCGGCGGCGCTGGCCGTCGTGCTGGACGATGCGCCGGGCAATGGCGGGCGGGATGTCGGTCAGGGGTAAATATTGCCGCGTGGCAGCTCTTCCAAACACATTCATGTAAATCAGCGCGACCTCGACCGCGGCAGCGGTAGCCAGGTCGATGCGGCGGTCGTACAGGTTGCGGCTGCGGATGGTGTCGCGCTGCATGAAATTCCTGGCTGGACGGGTTAAAGGGGCTCTGCCGTATGCAAAAGTCTGCGCTTTCTCGTCTATCATGCGGGGCCGGCGCGCACCGGTGTCGATCTGCGACAAAGCGCGCGCGGATAGGGGTGCTTCTGGAGCGGGGCGGCAACTCTTGAACAATCGGCCAAATCCGGTTAGAATCTCGGGTTGCTCCGATCCGTTTTGAGCAATGTTGTCAAAGCAGTCCAAATCTTTTTTGAAAATCGCGAGTCCGGTCGCAAAGGGTGCCTGAATGGTGACTGACCGGATTCCAGACCCAACCCTGGAGATTCAAATGTCCGTAACGATGCGTGAAATGCTGGAAGCCGGTGTCCACTTCGGTCACCAAACCCGTTTTTGGAATCCCAAGATGGCGCCGTTCATCTTCGGTCACCGCAACAAGATCCATATCATCAACTTGGAAAAGACGATGGGTATGTATCAGGAAGCGATGAAAACCATCAAGCAAGTCGCTGCCAACCGCGGCACCATCCTGCTGGTCGGCACCAAGCGCCAGGCGCGCGACATCATCGCCGCTGAAGCGCAGCGCGCTGGCGTGCCTTACGTCGACCAGCGCTGGCTGGGCGGCATGCTGACCAACTTCAAGACCATCAAGA
>CBFGOU010000277.1:0-6448 GCA_965650445.1 uncultured Oxalobacteraceae bacterium
ATCATCATGGGGTCGCTGTACATGGCATCGGTGTTTTTCAACCAGCCGTTCACCGGCTATTCGCTGGTGTTGATGATCTTGGGCTTTTTTGTTTCGTCGGCGGTGTACCAGCACATCGACCCTTACCGGACCTGGCGCAGCGGGCGCATGCTGGCGTACGCGCGCGACACCGTGTTCGGCTGGGCGCTGACGGTGGCGGTGCTGCTGTTTCTGGGCTCGGCCAGCGGCCTGTCCTACTACTACGACGAACAGGTGGTGCTGAGCTGGTTCCTGGCGGTGCCGGTGCTGATGCTGATGAGCCATATCGCGGTGCGCCGCGCCTCCATCGGCGACGGCAAGAAGACCAGCGAAGTGCGCTCGGCCGTGATCATCGGCGCCAACGATGTGGGGCTCAAGTTCGCCGGCATCTGCGAACGCCAGAAGAATCTGTTCATGCATGTGCACGGCTACTTCGACGACCGCACCGACGACCGCCATCCGACCAGCCTGCGCGAGCCGGTGCTGGGCAAGATGAGCGAGATCGCCGGCTATGTGCGTGAGCACAATATCAAGATGATTTTCATCAGCCAGCCGATTTCGGCCCAGCCGCGCATCCGCAAGCTGCTCGATGAATTGGAGGACACCACGGCCTCGGTGTATTTTTTGCCGGACATCTATATCTTCGACCTGATGCAGGCGCGCTTCGACAATGTCGGCGGCATGCCCGTCATCGCCATCCGCGACACGCCCTTCATGGGCTTGAACAGCATGGTCAAGCGCACCGAGGATATCCTGATCGGCAGCGTGATCCTGGTGCTGCTGCTGCCGCTGATGCTGATGATCGGGCTGGCCGTCAAACTGAGCTCGGCCGGGCCCATGATCTTCCGCCAGCGCCGCTACGGCCTGTACGGCGAGGAAATCATCGTCTATAAATTCCGCTCCATGACGGTGACGGAAAATGGCGACAAGGTGGTGCAGGCGCGCAAGGGTGACCAGCGCATCACCCGGGTCGGCGCGTTCCTGCGGCGCAGCTCGCTCGACGAGTTGCCACAATTCATCAACGTCTTGCAGGGGCGCATGAGCATCGTCGGGCCGCGCCCGCACGCGGTGGCCCACAACGAGCAGTACCGCAAGCTGATCAAGGGCTATATGCTGCGCCACAAGGTCAAGCCGGGCATTACCGGCTGGGCCCAGGTCAACGGTTTTCGCGGCGAAACGGAAACCCTGGACAAGATGGAAGCGCGCATCCAGTACGACCTCGACTACCTGCGCAGCTGGTCGCTGTGGCTGGATTTATACATCATCGTCAAGACCGTCAAGGTGGTCCTGACCCGCGAAAACGCCCATTAAGCGGGCGTGGTGCGAGAAATGGGGGCGTTTTTCCCCTCAGACAAACTGATGCATGGCGGGCTTGCCGCGTTAGAATGAAATGATCGTCCGCACGTCTGTGCGGCCATTTCGCTTCGGCGCGGCAAGGAGCCATGATGAAAAAAGCACTGATTACAGGTGTGACCGGCCAGGACGGCTCGTACCTGGCCGAATTTCTGCTCGAGAAGGGCTATGAAGTGCACGGCATCAAGCGCCGCGCTTCACAGTTCAATACCGACCGGATCGACCACATTTACCAGGACCCGCACGTCCCGCACCAGAATTTCTTTCTGCATTACGGCGACCTGTCCGATACCTCCAACCTGACCCGCATCCTGCAGGAAGTGCGCCCCGACGAGGTGTACAACCTGGGCGCCATGAGCCATGTGGCGGTCTCGTTCGAGTCGCCCGAGTACACGGCCGACGTCGACGGGGTGGGCACCTTGCGCCTGCTCGAAGCGATCCGGATCGCCGGGCTGGGCAAGAGCACCCGGTTCTACCAGGCCTCGACCTCGGAACTGTACGGCCTGGTGCAGGAAACCCCGCAGCGCGAAAGCACCCCGTTCTATCCGCGCAGCCCGTACGCGGTGGCCAAGCTGTACGCCTACTGGATCACCGTCAATTACCGCGAAGCGTATGGCATGTATGCCTGCAACGGCATCCTGTTCAACCATGAATCGCCGCGCCGCGGCGAAACCTTCGTTACCCGCAAGATCACCCGCGCCCTGGCGAACATCGCCCAGGGCTTGGAATCGCAACTGTTCCTCGGCAACATGGACGCCTTGCGCGACTGGGGCCACGCGCGCGACTACGTCGAAATGCAATGGCTGATGCTGCAGCAGGACAGGCCCGAGGATTACGTGATCGCCACCGGCGTGCAGCATTCGGTGCGGCATTTCGTCGAACTGGCTGCCGGCGAGCTGGGCATCACGATTGCCTGGCAGGGCAGCGGGGTGGAGGAACAGGGCGTGATCGCCGCCATCCACGGCGACAAGGCCGGCGGCGCCAGGGTGGGCCAGACCATCGTGGCGGTCGACCCCAAGTATTTCCGTCCCACGGAAGTGGAAACCCTGCTGGGCGACCCAAGCAAGGCGCGCACCAGGCTGGGCTGGACCCCGCGCATTCCCTTGGCTGAGCTGGTCAGTGAGATGGTGGCCCACGACCTCGACAAAGCGCGCCGCCACGCCTTGCTGAAATCCCACGGTTTTGATGTAGCAATTTCACTGGAGTAAACTTGAGAACTTCGCAGCCCCGTATTTTCGTCGCCGGCCACCGCGGCCTGGTCGGCTCGGCCATCGTGCGCGTGCTCAACGCCCAAGGCTTGACCAATATCGTCACCCGCACCCACGCCGAGCTGGAGCTGACCAGCCAGTCCCAGGTGCGCGAATTCTTCGAGACCGAACACATCGACCAGGTCTACCTGGCCGCGGCCAAGGTGGGCGGCATCCACGCCAACAACACCTATCCGGCCGAGTTCATCTACGACAATATGATGGTGCAGGCCAATGTCGTGCACGAAGCCTGGCGCTCGGGCGTGAAAAAGCTGCTGTTCCTGGGTTCTTCCTGCATCTATCCGCGCATGGCCGAGCAGCCCATCCGCGAGGAATACCTGATGGGCGGCAACCTGGAGCCGACCAATGAACCGTATGCCGTGGCCAAGATCGCCGGCATCAAGCTGTGCGAAAGCTATAACCGCCAGTACGGCACCGACTACCGCAGCGTGATGCCGACCAATCTGTACGGTCCGGGCGACAATTACCACCCCGAAAACAGCCACGTGATCCCGGCCCTGATCCGGCGCTTCCACGAAAGCAAGATCAAGGGCGCGCCCGAAGTGGTGATCTGGGGCAGCGGCAAGCCCATGCGCGAATTCCTGTTCGTCGACGACATGGCCGAAGCCAGCGTCTACGTGATGCAGCTGGACTTGCCGACCTACAGCGCCAACACCCAGCCGATGCACTCGCACATCAATGTCGGCACCGGCGAAGACACCACCATCGGCGACCTGGCCCGGCTGGTCGGCAGGGTGGTTGGCTATGAAGGCAAGATCCTGTTCGATACCAGCAAGCCCGACGGTACGCCGCGCAAGCTGCTCGACGTCGCCAAGCTGCACGCGCTCGGCTGGCGCGCCCGCGTGCCGCTGGAAGAGGGCCTGCACCGGGCCTACCAGGCGTTCTTGGGTACCAACAAGCTGTATTGACGTCAGGTAAAATTCAATAAGGAAAGGTTGCTTCGGCAACCCATGACGGCGCGTGCCGGATGGTGAACCATTCGTACGCGCCGTTTTTTCGATGTGTGTAATAATTTCGACAAGCTGTTAGCTTAAAAGCAAGTTTGTGACGAACAAGACTTACACATCATCGAGGACAAATTGAACAACATTAAGCGGACCGGACTGTCGAGCCTTCCCTCCCATAAGCGTTTGCTGTGCGCCGCCCTGATGGTCGTGGCGGCCGGGCTTGCTGGATGCGGCAACAAGAACAAGGAAGCCAAGCCTGGCCAGGCCCTGGCCAGCGTCAACGGCGAAGAAATCACGGCGCTCCAGCTCAACGAAGAGCTGCAGCGCGCCAACGTCCCGGCCGCCCAGCAGGAGCAGGCCGGCAAGCAGCTGCTCGAAGCGCTGATTGACCGCCAACTGCTGGAAAACGAAGCGGCCAAGGATAAGACCGACCGCGACCCCAAGGTCATTTCGGCGATCGAACGCGCCAAAGCGCTGATCATCGCGCAAGCCTATATGCAAAAAAAGATCGGCAACGGCGTGCGTCCCACCCAGGCCGAGATCAGCGATTACTACAACGCCCATCCGGAATTTTTTGCCAACCGCAAGCAGTTCGACATGAAGCAGCTGGTGGTCGACACCAAAGACTTGTCGGATGATCTCAAGAAAGTGGCCGACAGCACCAAATCGCTCGACGAGGTGGCCGCCTGGATGGACGAGCACAAAATCAAGTATCTGCGCACCCAGGCCGCGCGCACCACGTCCGACCTGGCGCCGGAACTGTCCGCCAGGCTCAGGAGCATGCCCAAGAACCAGTTGTTCGTGGTGAAGGAAGGGCCGCGCAGCATGCTGGTGTCCATCGTCGACGTCAAGGACAACCCGGCGTCGCTGGAAGTGGCCGCGCCCCAGATCGAAAAATTCCTGTTCAACAAAAAGAACAAGGAAGCCGCCGATGCCGAGCTGGCCCGTCTGCGCGCCAGCGCCAAGATCGAATACCTGAACAAGGCCGCCGCCACGGCGGCGGTGGCGCCGGCGCCTGCCGCCCCCGCGGCTGCGCCTGCGCCCACGGTCGAGGCTGCCGCCGGGCCGGCCGCCACCGATGCCGCTGCCGCCGCGCGCGGCGTCGCCGGTCTCAAATAAAACACGGCCGGCGCACGCGCGCCGGCCGTGCCGCTTCGCGTTTGTTGAACAACCCGTCTTACTCAAAGGTGCATATATGAAACGACTAGTGCGGGCCGTGATGGCCATGATGCTCACTCTCCTGATGGGTTCGGCCATGGCGGCCGACCTGCTCGGCCCCGGCGACCTGCTCAAGATCTCGGTCTACGGCAGTCCCGACCTGAGCCTGGAAACCCGCGTCAGCGATACCGGCAGCATCAGCTATCCGCTGGTGGGGCAGGTGGCCGTGAGCGGCCTGTCGGTGAACCAGGCGGAAAAGAAGATCGCCGGCCAGCTCGAAGCCGGCGGCTATGTCAAGAAGCCCCAGGTCAATATCGTCGTCACCGCGGTGCAGAGCCAGCTGGTATCGGTGATGGGCCAGGTTAACCGCCCGGGCCGCTTCCCCCTGGAAGGCAAGCGCAGCGTGATGGACTTGCTGGCCACCGCCGGCGGTATTTCGCCCGACGGCGGCGACACCGTCAGCCTGATCCGCAAGCGCGACGGCCGTATCACGCGCGAGGAAATCGACGTGATCGACATGGTGCGCGCAGGCGAGCTGAGCAAGGATTACCAGCTGGCCGGCGGCGACATGATCTATGTCGAGCGCGCGCCCAAGTTCTACATCTACGGCGAAGTGCAGCGTCCCGGCAGTTTCCGCCTGGAGCGCGGCATGAACGTCACCCAGGCCCTGTCGGCCGGCGGCGGCCTGTCCCCGCGCGGCACCGAGCGCGGCCTGCTGATCAAGCGCCGCGATGCGCAGGGCAAGCTCCAGCTGATCAGCGCCAAGGGCGACGATCCGGTGCAGGTCGACGATGTCGTGTTTGTCAAGGAAAGCTGGTTCTAAATACGCGTCATTCGGCGCTGGCAATCGCTTGATTTAATGTGTGCCTAATAGTGTTGGCGTTTAATCCAGTTTGATTTTTATCCAATTGATTTGAGCGCCGCCGCGTGGCCCACGCGCGTTTGCCGCCGCCGGCAGTTCAGCGTTCCCCGAACGCATCACAAGAGAGTTTGACCATGAATCTTTCCCAATTCCTGCTGATTTTGCTGGCCCGTAAGCGCATCATCCTGGCGACCCTGCTGGTGACGGTGGCGCTGACCATGGTGGTCAGCATGATGATGCCCAAGACCTACAAGGCCACCGCCTCGGTGCTGCTCAACTACAAAGGCCAGGACCCGCTGACCGGCGTGGTGATGCCGAGCCAGCTGCTGCCCGGCTACATGGCCACCCAGATCGACATCATCAGCAGCAAGAATGTCGCCGCCCGCGTGGTCGATTCGCTCAAGCTGGCCCAGAACCCGGCCGTGGTGCAGCAATTCCAGGACGCCGCCGGCGGCCGCGGCACCGTGCGCGACTGGCTGGCCGACCTGCTGCTGAAGAAACTCGACGTCGTCCCATCGCGCGAAAGCAGCGTGGTGGAAATCAATTTCAAGGGCGGCGATCCGCAATTCGTCGCCGCCGTCGCCAACGCCTTCGCCGAGGAATACCAGAAGCTGTCGGTCGAACTCAAGGCCGAACCGATGAAAAAAGCCTCGGTTTATTTCAATGAACAGACCAAGCTGCTGCGCGACAGCCTCGAAGCGGCCCAGAGCCGCCTGTCCAAGTATCAGCAGGAACGCGGCATCGTCAGCGTGGACGGCCGCCTGGATGTGGAATCGAACCGCCTGAACGACCTGTCGGCCCAGCTTGTGGCGGTGCAGGCCCAGGCCATCGAAGCCAATTCG
>CBFGOU010000278.1:0-6441 GCA_965650445.1 uncultured Oxalobacteraceae bacterium
TGAGCAGTTGCGATTCGCACGGGATCAGTTGCCAGTCGAGGTTTCGCCACTGCTCTCGATCTTGGGCGGTATAGATACTGCGCCACGTTGCCGCCTCGATCGGATTTCGGACGACGTAGCCCGCCCGGAGCAGCCGCGAGATAGTGCGTTCCACGTCATAGAAAATCAGGCGAGGGATCACGACATACTTGAGCCGTGCAAGCAGGTGCCAGCGCTCCTCGGTCGACATCGCGCGCTCTTCAGGTTGGATCTGCGGACGAAGAATCATCGCCCTCGCGGCTTCCTTTTCCGTGAGGATAGGGGGCAGGGCTTCGATCAGCGGGTTGTCGCGATACTCCGCGATATTCTGCTCGACATATGTGAGCGAAGAATGGTCGGTACTCATCGGCTGCTCCATCATGACCACCGCTCCCGGAGCCGGTCAGTTACAGACCCCAGATGTCGTCGAGCGGGTTTTGTTTTCGCATATCGGGCCGCAACTTCACCACGTTGTCCTGCGCCGGCGGATCGCAATACGACTGCGCCGCATCGCGCGCGTGTTCGACTCGCTCGGCAGTTTTCTCGAAGGCCCGGTTCGCCTGCACATTCGCCTTCTTCTCGGTCTTGCTCAGTCCCCGCTTGGCTTGCGCTGCGGCCTTCTTTGCGGCCGCCGTGATGGCTTCGCACTCGGTATCCAGCGTGGCACACACCTGCCGCAGCTCCGAGGCCTTGCGGTCCGCTTCCAAACCAAGCAGCTTGGCGCGATCAAGCATCTCTTCCAGACGGGCCAACCTATATTTTTCGTTGTTGTCCAACAGTTCGCAGGGCTCCCACTCGCGTGACGTGGCGTTGAGAATCCAGATGCACGCGGGCGCATACGGCAAGTGACGGATCTCGATCGGTTCGACCTTGCCGTTTGTTCTTGCCCGTGCAAACCATTCTTCGCGGACAGCTCGCTCGCACGCGTAACGACGCCCATGAAAATAGATACCGTCACGCCGGACCGATGCGGTTGCGGCAGGTAACAGCTTCGTCCATACCCTCTGTTTTTCGAGCACCTTCGCTCCTCCCGTCAGGTGCTCCATACCCCAGTTCCAAACCGTTAGCGGGGTCGCATCCATGAGATTCTCGCTCAGCATTTCATCGGGTAGTACGTCCGCACGGTAAGCAGACAAGTTGTACTTGATCAGCTTGTTTGCCAGGATCCGGCTCAACTCAGGGATTGTCAGCGAAGCGTCGAGCGAACAGTGGCGTCGTTTCATTTCGTCCAGCCTGCGGTTCAATGCCCCCGGCTCGAAATGGACGGTGTGGTTATTGATGAGGTTGAACTGCTGTTCCACATTGGGCTTCCAGTCAGGCCTGCGAACCGCGGCGTTCTGGATGGTGATACCGAACTCTTTCGGCAACGCATCCGACGCCCTGGATTTCAGCTCTCCGTTATCACACAGTAGCTTGTGAGGCAAATGGCGGCATGGCCAAAGATCCGGGCTGATGTCGATGCCCAGCTGCCGGCAGAAATCGGTCTTGTCCGAGAACGCATTGAACAATGCCAACCGGGCGCCCTCCCAACTCGGGCCCTCGAGCCCGAGATAAAAGCCCACCACCATCCGGGAGAAGACATCGACCACGACATACAGGACGGGCCGCCCGATCAGCCAGGCGCGGTTGAACACCGATACCAGGTAGACGTCGACGATGGTCGCGTCGATCTCGAACCGTGCCCCGGGCCCGAATACCCGGTTCCTGGAAGATCCCAGTACTCCGCGATGTTTAAGGTTCCAGGTAGTCGTGCTGATGTTGCGCTTGGTAAGCGAAAAATCGTGGTTCATCTCCTTCACGACCTGTTTGAACTGGTGCAGCGACGGCGCTTCGTGCGCTTCAGGTGGCACCGGGATCAGCAGATTTCCATGTTCAATCTCGGCAGTTTTAAAGTATGTCCGCTTGGTGTCTTCCCAGGCCTTCTTGATCGTCACACCGGGCTTCAGGAAGGCATGAATTCCCTGGACGATTTTCGTCCGGACTTCGGCTCTCGACGGCCCGAGCACAGATTGATCGTTCTGTAGTTTGACCCGGTCCGGCCGCCGGCCGCGCTTATTCGATCCGGCCTCCTGCCGCTGACCAGACGGGCCACACAAGTCATAGCACGCGATAAGCGCGTCGACACAGCTCCCGTACGCCAAATACCGATACAAGGGCCGATACACCTGCTTGGGGTCGAGTCCCAATTCCGCAGCGCGCGCCAGGATCAGACGGCCACGGGTACGCGGGAGATAAATTTCAGGAATGCAGTCTTCATGTACCAGAGGTTCAATGATCGCCCAGGCTCGATCCCTGACGTCCAGGCTTCGTCGCAAGATCGCTTCCTCGGGCTGGAACAGGTAAGGCCTCAGCTTCACTTCGACCCGCTGCAGCATGCCATCGTTCAGGAGCCCCATCACCGTCCGCAGGCTATGCACATCCGGCTTCTTCAACGGGTTTTGCATGCCGATGGTGACGAGCACGTCTTCATCGGGCACGACCCACAGAACACGCTGCGCGCATGCAAAGCCTGTATCCACAACGCCTGGCACCGGCTCGAATACCTCAGCAGGACACAATAGATCCATTGTGGCCACCTTCTTGAGCACAGGTGAATCGCGGGTCGGATGCGATGGGCAGAACCACCGGAATACAGCGCAATCCGATCGGCACACGCAGGTCGAGGTTGATCAATTTATGCCAGGCGCAATAGCGGAACATGTCAGCCGCCAGTTCTGGCGAAACAGCGGCGCCGAACACTGCCGCGCACTCCCGCAGGCGGTCTGCAAGCATGAGCCCTTGTAAGGATGGCGTGTTGAACGCTGCAAGAAACCGGGGCAGCTGCGCTTCGAAAGCATCACGGTCGACATCATGCTCCACCATGAAGTAGCTGAGCCACTCCAGGTTGTCGATGACGGTCTTGTCGAATTCAGCATTTGTGAATAGGTACCATGGAACACCGCGCACAAGCCAATATCGTCGCTCGATCTCCAGTTTGGTCAGCACAGATTTCCGGCTTCGGCCGCGCAGGTCGTCCGCGCTTTTGATGCTAAAGGCTACCAAGTATCGCTTGCCGGACTTATCAATCCTCGTAAGCAGAAAATCCGTCGTCATGACGATCGGCGTTCGGCTTCGGGGATAGCTTGGATGACGGACTCCCAACGATGATGCAACGTGCTGGGTTGCCGACTCAGGAAACAATGGAAACTGCTCACGAATATCCACGACGTCGGCTGCGTAATCTGCCATCAGGAAGAAGCAACTTTCGTTATCGGAAAAGAGGTGATGCACCCTGCCTGTCGTCACACCAAGGCGACGACTCATCCGCCCTCTCGACGAAAAACATCGAACATCGATCCAGGGTTTGTAGTGTGCGCCTTCACCAAGGCCGAGTCCTTGCGCCTTCCATCTAGCGACGTCGTCATCAGTAATTGGCACGCGTCTCATCGTTCTTACCAAAGCGATTACAGCATTGGCAGGGCGCACAGCCCATACTCTTCGATCAGTCTATACCGCGATACGGTGCAATCAAGTGGACTGAGAAAAGAAGCGCGGACTCGACTGGCCGCGCGAACGAACCAAGCTTCGGTACCACGGTGTTCAAATTGAAGCCTGCGCCCCACCGCTTGCCGGGGGCTTTCTATACGTTGCATCAAACACCGAGTCCGTGAGCCACCGCTTGAAGCTCGGGTTGTCACTGAACTGCTTGAAGAGCTCGGTGTGGTCTGTCAGCAAGGCCAATACCACGCGCCCCAGCGCCTTATCGTGCTCCAGCTTGGCGTTCTGCTTGCTGGAGTTCTTCTGAGCGTTTTGGTAGGCCGTATCCTGCGCCACCTTCGCCGGGATCTCCTCGGCGATCACCTTACGGATCTTGTCAGCGTCCTTCCACTCGATGTTTCCGAAGAGGTCATTGAAGGTCTTAATGATGTTGGAAAGCTTGTCCACCTCGGGCTCGGGCAGGCCACCACCGGCACCCATCGGCGCCGGCTCCAGCGTACCGTCGGCCTCGTCCATAGCCATCGCCAGTGAAGCGTTCACCTCGGGGCGGTAGCTGTCCATATCGATCGCTTCCAGCACGCCCTTGGACAGGTCTTCCTCCTTAGGCGCCGGCAACTTTGGGATCAGGAAGTTCAAGAAGATCGACAACTTCTCCCATGCCGGGTGCCCGTAGGGCAGGATGGCGCCGAGGAAGCCGTAGCTGCGCACGAAACCCTTGGCCTTGCCCTTGAACTCGACCTGCTGCTCTTCGTTGAGCTGCTCGGTGTAGACCGCCACGCAGGCATCCAAGATTGGGTCGAGGGTGTCTCGCTCAGCACCGTTCACGAACAGCGCCACCAACTGCTCGACTTGCGCCCAAGCATAGACCTGGTGGCCATCCAGATCGGCCTTCAGGTCGTGCAGCTTGTTCGGGTCGGTCTCGCCCAGTTGCACCGTGGCGCGGTAGTAGTCCTGGAACGCGGCCTTCACCGCCTCTTCGTTGTCGGCGAAGTCCATCACGAAAGTGTCGTGCTTCTGCGGATGGGCGCGGTTCAGCCTAGAAAGCGTCTGCACGGCCAGCACGCCGGCCAGCGGCTTGTCCACGTACATCGTGTGCAGCAACGGCTCGTCGAAGCCGGTGACGTACTTATTGGCCACGATCAGGAAGCGATACGGGTCCTGCTTGAGCTTGGCAGGAATGTCCTTGCTGGGGAAGTCGTTCAGGTCCGCCTCGGTGCGCTTCTGGCCGTTGACCTCATGCTCGCCCGAGTACGCCACGATGGCCTTGAACGGGCTCTTGATCTCCTTCAGGTAGTCGGAGACAGCAAAATAGTAGTCCACCGCACGTGCGATGCCACTGCACACGATCATGGCCCGCGCCTGACCGCCGATCTTGCGCTTGCCTGCCACCTGCACCGTGAAGTGGTCCACCATGATCTCGGCCTTCTTGCGGATCGCCTTCTCGTGCGACTCGACATAGGTGCGGATCTTCTTCAGCGCCTTCTTTTTGTCGAAGTCCGGATCGTCTTCGACCGTCTTGGCCACGCGGTAGTAACTGGCCACCGGCGTGTAGTTCTTGATCACGTCGAGGATGAAGCCCTCGGCGATGGCTTGCTTGGTGGTGTAGGTCAGCGCCGGCCGCGTGCGGAAGTGGACCTTGTCGCCTTCTTCATAGCGCTCGCCGAACAGCTCCAGTGTCTTGTTCTTTGGCGTGGCAGTGAAGGCGAAGTAGCTGGCATTTCCCAGCATCTTGCGCGACTCGATCAGGTGGTTGACCTTGTCTTCCACCGACTCTTCGTCGTCTTCTTCATCGCCATCGCTGCCAGACAAGGCCAGGTGCATCTTGGCCGTGGTCTTGCCGCCTTGGCTGGAGTGAGCCTCATCGATCAGCAGCGCAAAGCGCTTGGTCGCCATGCCGCCTAGCTCGTCCAGCACCCAGGGGAACTTCTGTACCGTGGTGACGATGATCTTCTTGCCCTGGCTCAGGTAGCCACGCAGCTCGTCGGCGCTATCGGAGTGGCCAAAGATCGATGACACATGGTCGAAGCCTTTGATGGTGCGGGCGATGGCCGTGTCCAGTGCGCGGCGGTCAGTGATCACCACCACCGTGTCGAACAGCGGCTTCAGCGGGTCAGCCGGCGCCTTCAGCTCTACCAGTTGGTGCGCCAGCCAGGCGATGGTATTGCTCTTGCCGCTGCCTGCCGAGTGCTGGATCAGGTAGCGGCGGCCCACCCCCTCGCTGCGCGCGGCCTGCAGCAGCGCCCGCACCGAGCGCAGCTGGTGGTAACGCGGAAAGACCTGCTTGCGCTTCTTCTTGCCCTTCTCGTCCTCTTCCTCAACGATCTGGGCGAAGTTCTCGATGATGTTGGCCAACGACTCCTTAGCCAGGACCTGCTTCCACAGGTAGTCAGTCTTTAGGCCATGCGGGTTGGGCGGGTTGCCCGCGCCGTCGTTGTGGCCCTTGTTGAAGGGAAGGAACCACGAGCTCTTGCCCGTCAGGTGCGTGCAGAAGCGCACCTCGGCGTCGTCCACCGCAAAGTGCACCATGCACCGGCCTAGCTGGAAAAGCAGCTCATGTGGCGGCCGCGTGGTCTGGTACTGCACCACGGCGTCTTGCACGGTCTGCTTGGTCAGCGAGTTCTTCAGCTCGAAGGTGATCAACGGCAGGCCGTTCAGGAAGATCACCATGTCCAGCGAGCGCTGGGTCTCGTCGTTGCTGTAACGCAGCTGGCGCGTGATGCTGAAGACGTTCCTCTCAAAGTTCTCCGCCGATGCCGGATCGGTGGGCGTGGGCAGCACCTTGTACAGGTCCACGTGGGCCGGCCCGTGACTCACGCCCTTGCGCAGCACGTCCACCACGCCCCGCTTGGCGATCTCGCCCTGCAGGCGGTGCAGGAACTGGGTTCGCTTGGTGCCCTCGTCGGCCAGGCCCAGGGCCGCGAAGGTCTTGGGCTGCGTGTCCTGCAG
>CBFGOU010000279.1:0-6411 GCA_965650445.1 uncultured Oxalobacteraceae bacterium
GGGTAGTGGTCGCGAAAAAAAGGTACTGCCTTCTGGTAACAAGGTCAACATACATCGGCCTCAGTGCGGCAGTCTATCATTTTGCCGGCTTTGCGCACGGGAAAGAAATGGATCTTGTACAGCTTACAAGATGACCTTCTTGACGGATGTTACAGAATGTATCGAGGCGATTAAAGGACGCTTAAAAATGCAAAAAAGCCCGGCAGGATGGACTCCGCCGGGCCTTCGGAACGGTCAGCGCATCAGAACGTGGTGCGCAGCGACAGCGTGTAGCTGGCGCCAGGCTTGTACTCGTCGAAGATGGCGTTGCTGAACTGGGTGTAGGTCTGGCTGATCGCCTTGGTGGCGTTCCACACGCTGAAAGTCAGGTCGGCGTTGTAGCGGAAACCGAACATGCGCTTGAGGTTGACGCCGACCGAGGCATCGACCTGGGCGCGCTCGGTGGTGTAGGCATAGGCGCCGCCAGGCACGGTCAGGGCGGTGCTGGTGTTGACCACGTGCGCGGCGGTGTACGAGCGCGATATCCGCATGTTCAGGCCGTTGCGCTCGTAGTAGACGGTCAGGTTGCTGGTGCGTGGCGGCACGCCGGCGACCGGCGGGGCGTCCACCGCCTCATCCTTCTGCCTGGCGTAGGTGAAGTTGGCCGTGAACCCGAAACCCTTGACCGGCAGCATGTCCAGCGGTTGCTGCCAGGTGGCTTCAAGACCGCGCACTTTCAGCTTGGTGTCGATATTGAACGGTTCGGTGATTTCGATCAAATGCTTGTCGCGCCCGCCGCTGGCCTCGACCGCGACCTGCTGTGCCGCGGTCAGGCCGATGGTGCCGAACATCGCATCGAGCTGGGCCAGGGTGTACTGGGTGGTGTGCTGGCCGGGACGGCTGATGATGTCCTTGGCAAACGCGCTCAGCGACACATACGCTTCGCGGCTCATGTAGTACTCGAGCGCCAGGTCCAGATTGTTCGCTTCGAACGGCTTGAGCTTGGGATTGGTCAGGGTGCCCTGGCGTGCGCCCTGGTCGCCAATGGTCAGCACGGTCTGGCGCAGGTCGGCCGGGCTGGCGCGGGTGAGCGACTTGGAGCCGGAGGCCCGCGCGATCAGCGCCGGCGTGAGGTTGTAGGCAGCGGTGAACGATGGCAGCACGTTGCTGTAGGTGGTGCTCTCGTATGCCCACTGCGTCAGGTTGTCGTACAGGCCGCCGTTTTTCAGCGTGGCATTGCGCGGATCGGCCACCGAGGTCATCACGCCGATGGTCTGCCTGGTCTGGGCGTAGCGCACGCCGGCGTTGTAGCGCAGGGTGCGGCCGAACACCTGGTTGCGGCCGTTCACTTCGGTGTACAGCGAGCTGACCACCTCGCGGATGTAGCCGCCGCTGGCGTTGCTGAAGCCGCGTTTGATGTTGTCGCGGAAGTACTGGTAATCGGTGTCCTTGGCGAACTTGTCCCAGTCGACCGTGATGAAGCCGTGGTCGCTCGCGTGGGCATAATCGGGCACCAGGGCGTTGGTGACCACCGAGCCCTGGTACGCCAGCGGCGTGGTCATGCCGGCGGTCGAGCCGGTGCCGTAGCCAGGGTAGGCGGTGGCGGCGTCGCTGACGGGACCCGGGGCCGAGCGGCCGTCACAGCCTGGCTGGCGGATCTGGGTGTTGGGCTGGAAAAAGCGTACGTTGACGTTATTGCCGCAGGTGACGTTCATCCAGGCGTCGGCCACGGCATAGCTGCGGTAGCGGCGCTCGATGTCGTCCCACGAACCGCCGGCCTTGATGCTGAAGTCGCTGTCGCCCCAGTTGACGTTCAGGCGCGAACCCTTGGTCTTGTTGGTGCGCTCGTACAGGTCCATGCGCAGGCCCGACAGGCCCTGCCCGGCCTGGTACCAGCCGAAATTGGCGGGATCGTTGACGTCCAGGTTGCCGGTGTAGGCGGGCGGCTGGCCCGGGGTGGTGTTGTCGTAGGTGATGACCGAATTGGGCGCCTTGGTGGCCAGCAGCACGGTCGGCATGTCGCGGAAGAAGGTGCTGTTGGTGGCGTTGAAGTGGCCGTCGATGGTCCACTTGTCGTTCGGACGGAATTCGAAGCCGGGATTGATGCTGCGGAACTTGGTCTTCTCTTCCATCGGGCGGAATTCCAGCGACCAGAAGGTGTTGGCGAAGATGCCTTTGTTCAGCACGCAACCGATGGTGCAATCGCTGCGGTCGGCCTCGAAGCCGACCGGGATGACCGTGTTGGCGCGGGTGCCGGCGTTCATGCCCTCGTAGATCATCTTGTTGTTCTTTTGGGCCGCCATCAGGTCCAGGTAGACGTCGAGCCGGTCGTTGGGCTGCCATTGCATGCTGATGACTTCGCCGGCGCGCTTGCGCTCGCCCTCATAGATCAGGTGACGGCCGAGACGGCCGAACAGGGCGTTGTCGAGCTGGTTGATGGTCATGCCAGGGTTCAGTGCAAGCAGCATGGCACGGTCGATCTGTTTGCCGGGCACCAGGATCGAACGGGCATAGGCCGGCAGGTCGTTCAGCGCCAGGCCGGACGGGACGGTATCCGGAGAGGACTGGTTACCGCCGCCGATGCTGTTGGGTTTGTCCGCCGCGGTGGCCTGGAAGGACTTGAGCTGGAAGTTGCGCATGTCGACGGTCTGGAAGCCTTCGGTCTTGTACTTGGTGTCGCCGAAGGCCACGCCGCCGAGGATCCCGAATTTGCCCCAGCCCGGGCTGGTCCAGGTGTTGCTGATCAGGCCGGAACCGGTGGTCCCCCACTGGCCGTTCTGCTCGCGGTAGTTGCCGCTGAGGGTGAAGGCCGAGCGCAAGCCGCTCTTGTCGAACGGGCGCACGCTGCGCATATTGACCGTGCCGGCGATGCCGCCTTCGATCAGGCTGGCCTGCTGGCTTTTGTAGACGCTGGCGCTGCGGAACAGTTCCGAGGGCAGGAAGTCCATGTCGACTTCGCGGTTGGCGCTGATCGAGCCGCCCCAGCTGCCGGCCGAGGCCGATGCCATCGGCGCACCGTTGAGCAGCACGCGGGTAAAGGCGGCGCCCATGCCGCGGATGGAAATATTCAAGCCTTCGCCGTCGATTTCGGCGCGCTTGACGGTGACGCCGGGAATCCGGGCCAGGGCGTCGGCGATGTTGGGATCGGGGAATTTACCCATGTCTTCCGAAAAGACGGTGTCGGACAGGCCGATGTTTTCGCGCTTTTCGTTGGCCGACAAGGCCAGGGAGCTGCGGTAGCCGCTGACGGTGACGGTCGGCACGACCGCTTTTTCCTCCGCCGGGCTTGCCGCTGCGGGCGCCGTTTGCGCGTACGCGCTTGAAATCAGGCCGGCGATCACGCTCAGCGCGAGCACGTCGCCGCGCGTTACCAGTGGACGCCGACCGGCGCCTTTCAATTTGCTTGTCATGCTTGTCTCCTCCATCGACGACCGTCATGGCCGTGCTTTTGTTGTTTGTTGTGCAAAAATTGAATTTGGTAGCGCAACCCATATCTCTGCCATTTAGACGGTTTTGATCGTTATCGCGCAATTTCCCCCTTTGGCAAACCGGCCTCTTTGATAAGCGCTACCATTTGGGATATTCCCTGTTTTCTCACAGAGCGTCAACCGTCGTCATGACAGCCGTTGTCATTAAGACACAAGCTTCA
Organism: uncultured Oxalobacteraceae bacterium; assembly: GCA_965650445.1. GTDB lineage: Bacteria > Pseudomonadota > Gammaproteobacteria > Burkholderiales > Burkholderiaceae_D > Telluria_A. The sequence continues at coordinate 3,629 of CBFGOU010000279.1, forward strand.
GCCATGCAGGAAATGCGGGGGGGTGGCAAGCGAACGATTGCGCTACCATTTTTGGCGGGCAAAGCGCGCAAGGCGGGACCGCGTCCAGCCGGGGCTGGACGCGGCGCAAACAGGATCGGGAGGGAATTAAGGCAGGAAAGCCAGCGGTTCGCGTTCGCCGGAAACGCTGCGGGCGCGCTGGCGGGTGCGTGCCGGCTGGGCGGCCTCGAGCAACTCGAACATGGCTTTGACGCAGCGGTCGGCATCGCTGACCTGGCGCGAGGCCAGCAGCGGGCGCGGCAAGGCGTGGGTGTAATACTGGGCCCCTTCCGTCAGGTAACCCAGCGCCCACAGGTTGGGAAACTGGCGTCCGGCGCTGTTGAGCGGATGGTTGCCGCTGTCGATGTCCAGTCCGCCCGGATGGAAGGTGCCGTTGTAGTAAGGGCGAACGGTGCCGCGCTTGAGCAGATTGCGCACGAACACGCTGTCGTCGGTTTCGGGCGAAAACACATCCAGCCGCGCCACCAGCAGCGCGTCCAGGTACTGCACCGTGGAGCTGTTGGCAAAGCGCGTGTGCAGGGCGAACTGCGAGCGGTCCTCGTCGATGCGCACGACCGGATTGGGGCCGTCGGCCACGCGCAGCACGCCGGCGGCGATCAGGGCGCGCAGCTGCTGGTTGCGCAGCATCGGCGGGCCGAAGGTCACGCGGTTGATGGCCGGGTTGTAGACGCTGAGAAATTTGCGGTGCGAGGCCGGCAGCAGGCCGCTGTGTTCGATGCAATCCTGCAGCACCGCGCGGGCGTCGCGCAGCACGTCGGCCGCGGCCTTGAGCGGGCTGCCGGCGTTGCCGCGCGCCGCCTCGTCCAGGTCGGTTTTGAGCAAGGTATTGAAGAATTCAGCGAACTCGGCGCTCGACTCGAAGCTGCGCCCGCGCAGCGGAAACAGCATGGCGTCGATGGCCTTCCTTTCCTCTCCGCCAAGCTGGTACCAGACCGGATCGGGCGCTTGCGCGTCCTGCGCGCAGCGGTAGGCGAAGCCCATTTCCTTGAGCAGCAGCGGCAGCAGGTCGCGGTCGAAGTCGAGCTGGGCGCTGGCGCGCTCGCGCTGGGCCTGTATGCGCAGATCGCGCACCGCCTCGCGGGTAAAGAAGCGGGCTTGATGGCGGCCCGCCACGCCTTTCTGGTTGACGCCGCGCGCCGCGGCGGGCAGGCAGTTGCGCGAGAACAAAGTCAGCTTCGGTTCCTGGCCCGAGGGCAGATAGCGCACGGCGTCGCCGGCCGGCTCGAAGCGCCCGCCGCGGCCGACCGTCAATTCGGCCAGCACATCGTGGGCCGACAGGCCCAGGCCCTGGATGCCGACCTCGGCGTCGTGGCCGATGGCGTGCAATCTGTCCATCGGATAGACGTGGCGCACGTAGCGCAGCTTGCTGTTGTAGCGCCCGTGGTCCTGGGCGAACTTGCGCAGCCAGGCTTCCTCGTCGGTCAGATGATTGCTGCCGTGGCCGGTGGTGAGGAACACATAGTCGCTGGGCACCGAAAAGCCGCTTTCGAGCTCGACCACGAAGCTGCCGTCGGGCTGCTGGTACATGTCGACGGCGCGGTGGCGCAGATGGGTCAGCGCGACCGCGGGCGGCAGCGAGGCGGCGACCGCGCCAAAGGCCCAGGCCAGGTAGCGCCCCAGCAGCTGGCGCGGCAGATAGTCGCTGTCGGTGATTTCCGCCCCGCCCTCGGCGCCGGCGCGGTAGTACTCGCTGCCGAAGCGGCGGTAGCCCTGGGAGCGCGCCCAGTCGGTCAGGCTGGGCGTGACGCAGGCCGGCGCCAGCTCCACCGTCCCCGGGCTGGGAAACAGGGTCACCTGGCTGGCCACGGTATTGATCAAGAGATGCTGCGGCTGGCACACCATGTGCACGCCCGGTCCGCACGCCGACGGGTCGATCAGATTCACTTGCAAAGGGTAGCGGCAGGTGCGCGCGTGCGCGGCAAGGCGCTCGAACACCGACAGCCCGCGCGGCCCCATGCCGATTATCGTAATACTGGCTCGCTTCATGGTTGATCACCTGTCCGTAGGAAACATTTCCCATGGTGGCAGGCGATCAGATCAAAGCGTTGTTCGTAGTCAATTGATTCTTTGCGATAAGTGGAACGCAGGCCAAGCGGGCGCTCGCCGGCGGGTGTTCCGGCGGCGCGCACGCGGCCAGCATGGCGTCGTCCATCGGGCCGCTGCCGCTGTACTTGTCGAGCGCGAGATAGATCACCGGGGTGATGTACAGGGTGATCACTTGCGAGAACAGCAAGCCGCCCACCACCGCCAGGCCGAGCGGCTGGCGCAGTTCGGCGCCGGCGCCCAGGCCCAGGGCGATCGGCAGCGCGCCCATCAGCGCGGCCAGGGTGGTCATCAGGATCGGGCGCAGGCGCAGCACGCAGGCTTCGCGGATCGCCTCAAGCGGGGCCATGCCGCGGTTGCGCTGGGCGTCCAGGGCGAAGTCGATCATCATGATGGCGTTCTTCTTGACGATGCCGATCAGCATCAGGATGCCGATGATGGCGATCATGGTCAGATCCAGATTGAACAGGCGCAGGGTCAGCAGCGCGCCCACCGCGGCCGACGGCAGGCCCGCCAGAATCGTCAGCGGGTGGATATAGCTTTCGTACAGCACGCCCAGCAGCACGTAGATCACGCCCAGCGCCGCCACGATCAGGATGATCTGGCTCGATTGCGAATCCCGGAACACCGCCGCGTCGCCGCCGTATTTGGTGATGATCGAGGCCGGCAGCTTCATCTCTGTGGCCATGCGGTCGATGGTG
>CBFGOU010000280.1:0-6377 GCA_965650445.1 uncultured Oxalobacteraceae bacterium
GTGGTCACCGGCATGGAGGCGCACGCGGGACCGACGCCGATGGGCCTGCGCAGGGATGCGTTGCAGGTGGCCACCCTCATCATGCAGGAGGTGGTGGCGCTGGCCAAGCGCTACCCGCCGTACGGGCGCGGCACCGTGGGCATGGTGCAGGTGTTCCCCAACAGCCGCAATGTGATTCCGGGCGAAGTCAAGTTCAGCATCGACCTGCGCAACGTGAACGAGCAACTGCTCACCACCATGCATGAAGAGATGCTGGCGTTTATCGACAAGGTGCGCGCCGATTCGGGACTGGGTATTTCGATCGAGCGCGTGTCCTACTATCCGCCGTGCCCCTTCCATCCCGATTGCGTGGGCGCCGTGCGCGCGGCCACCGACAAGCTGGGCTACTCCGTCATGGACGTGGTGTCGGGCGCGGGCCACGATGCAATCTACGCCGCGCGGCTGGCGCCGGCCGGCATGATTTTCGTGCCCTGCAAGGACGGCATCAGCCACAACGAAATCGAAGACGCCAAGGCCGAACATCTCGAAGCGGGTTGCAACGTGCTGCTGCATGCCATGCTGGACCGGGCGAAGATTGCCAGCTGAGTAGTTTTTCTTTAGCAAGCTCGTCGGCGCTCTCCTACCATGGCTGGCGTGGTGCACTGATGCCAGCGTGCCAGGCGGCTTGTTAGGCTTTCCTCTCATTATCTCGAGAGGAGAGCAGTTTATGCGCGCACTGACCTACCACGGCAGCCACGATGTCCGGGTCGAGACCGTTCCCGACCCCATCCTGCAGGAAACCGACGACATCATCCTCAAGGTCACGGCCACCGCCATCTGCGGTTCCGATCTGCACATGTACCGCGGCAAGATCCCGGCGATGAAAAGCGGCGACATTCTGGGCCACGAATTCATGGGCGAGGTGGTGGAGGTGGGGCCGCAGGTGACAGCGCTGGAAAAGGGCGACCGGGTCGTGGTGCCGTTCGTGATCGCCTGCGGCAGCTGTTTTTTCTGCGAGATGCAGGCGTTTGCCTCCTGCGAGAAGACCAACCCCAACCGCGGCGCCATTCTCAATCGCAAGAGCCTGCGTCCGGGCGCGGCCTTGTTCGGCTTCAGCCACCTGTACGGAGGCGTTCCGGGCGGACAGGCCGAGTATGTGCGCGTGCCCAATGCCAATGTCGGCCCGATCAAGATTCCCATCCCGCTGGGCGACGAGCAGGTCCTGTTCCTGAGCGATATTCTGCCGACCGGTTATCAGGCGGTGCTCAACACGGGTGTGGGCAAGGGCGGCAGCCTGGCCATTTTCGGCGCCGGTCCGGTCGGGCAGATGGCGGCGGCCTGCGCGCGCATGCTGGGGATCGAGACCATTTTCATGGTCGACCATCACCCGTTCAGGCTGGCATTCGCGCAGGAACAGTACGGCGTCGTTCCGGTGAATTTCGACCAGACCGATGCGGCGGAATTTATTTTGGATAATACCAAATCGCGTGGCGTCGATGGCGTCGTCGATGCGGTCGGCTTCGAGGCCAAGGGCAACGCGCTGGAAACGGTGTTGACCGATTTGAAGATCGAAGGCAGCAGTGGCTCGGCGCTGCGGCAATGTATCGCGGCAGTGCGGCGCGGCGGGATGGTGAGCGTGCCGGGCGTGTACGCCGGCTTCATCCACGGCTTCATGTTCGGCGATGTGTTCGAGAAGGGGATCGGCTTCAAGACCGGGCAGACCCATGTGCAGAAGTACATGCCGGAATTACTGCAGGCGATCGAGGACGACAGGCTCAGGCCGAATGCGATCATTTCGCATCGCTTGACGCTGGAACAGGCGGCGCAGGGTTACCGCATGTTCGACAAGAAGGAAGATGAGTGCCGCAAGGTGGTGCTCCGGCCTGCATAAGGTCGTCCCCGCGTTTCGCGAGGACGACATGGATCAGAACTTGTACGTCGCGCCGACAAAGTAACGGCGTCCCGACCAGGCCAGTTCGTTCCTGCGCGAGGTATTGCCCGAGTTCAGATATACCCCTTCGTCCGACAGGTTCTTGCCTTCGAAGGAAACGGTCAGGTTGTCGTTGACGCGGTATTGCAGCTTGGCGTCGAGAAAGCCCACCGCTTCGCCATACACCGGCAGCAAGGCGTTCTGGTCCACGGTGCCGGTGTAGTACTCGTCACGATAGTTATACGCCACACGCGCGTTCCACTTGCCCAGGTCATACCAGATCCCCAGGTTGTAGCTGTTGCGCGACATGCCAGGGTAAGGCAGCACGGTATTATCCAGCGGATTGAGCAGCTCCTTGCCCGGCGCATACGCAAACGTCATGCGCGTGAAGTTGGCGTCCAGGCCGAAACCGCTCAGCATGCCCGGCAGGAAGGTCAGCGCTGTACGGCCAGCCAGTTCCCAGCCCTTGGTCACCGCGCCTTCGCTGTTGATCGAGGTCTTCAGATCCCACAGCACGCCATCGCCAAACACATTCTGGTTCGGCAGGATCACATCGTTCTGGATATAGCTGCTGATGTCCTTGCGGAAGAAGGCAAGCGACAGCTGGCTGTCACGCGATGGATACCATTCCACGCTGACGTCCTTGTTGGTGGCGCGGAAGGGCTTGAGGTCGACGTTGCCGCCGGTGCAGTCGTCGGCGCCGCCGTCGCCGCCGAAGTGTGACTGGCCACTGTTTTTGATGCAGTTGACCGTCGGCGTGAGGCGGTCGATGAATGGCCGCGACATCACCTTGCCCCAACCCAGGCGCGCCACCAGTTTGTCCGGGACCAGCCAGGCTGCCAGGTTAAAGCTCGGCAGCACGTCGTGGTATTCGTTGTCGACCGTGACGATCTGGTTTTGCAGCACCCGTTCGGCGCGCGTGCCCGATGAACTGTCTTCGTAGATGCGATAGGAACGCAGGCCGGTGGCGCTGGTGCGGGTGCCGGCGTAGCGCACGCCGATATTGCCGTCCAGCTCGTATCCCCACAGATTATGGGCGAAATCGGCACGCACATAGAACGCCCGCACGCGCTCTTCGACCGCAAATTGCGGCGGCATCGGATACATCTTGCCGTCGCTGCCGATGGAATTGCGCAGCAGCTCGTGGTTGTAACGGGACTGGTCGAAATATTGGCTGGAACTGGCGAAGCTCGGGGTCATCCAGCCGCTGGGGTAGCCGGCTGGCGCATCGTAGCCGTTGAGGAAGGTTCCCGGCGTTTGCGTGCGGATCGAATCGACCAGCGAGGCCATTTGCGCCGCTGTGACATACCGGGTCGTATTATTGGCAAGCAAACCGGTGCCCTGGATAATCTGGCCGTTGTTGCGCAGCACCCCACTGGTATTGAGCGGGTCGAAAATAATTTCATGCCGCACTTCCGGGCTGCGCACGATGATGTCGTCGGCACTGCTGTTGAGATCGGCGCCCGGATTGACCATATAGCCGGTCCAGCGGTATTGCGTCGATGTCGATTTACGGCCCTGGCCGCCCATGTGGAAGGTGGTGAAAAACGGTATGTCGGCGTGGTATTTCAGATCCAGCTTGACCTGGTCTTCCGTGTTGTCGGTGGCCGACGGGGTGTACTGCGACACGATGCGCGTGTAGGTTTTGCTGTCGTTGGGGTTGTAGCCGGCCGGGAAGCCCAATTGCGGCAAGCCCATCTCATCGAACTTGACCTTCAGGCCGGGGATGTTGGCTTCCAGCACGATATTGTTCGTGTGAAGTTCGTAGTACGAGTCGGTCCGGGCGACCAGACCTTCGGCCGACCACGCTCCCCGCTTCCAGTTGAAGCCGCCCGAACGGTAGTTTGAATTGATGTTCAGCGCAAAGTCGCGTGCCGCCGTATTGAAGTTGTACGACGCGCCTTCACCCGGCACATTCACGCAGTTGCCGGCCGTGAATTCCGTCATGACGTGATTGGTAAAGGTCATGCCGGCAGGCGTCACCCCGGCAGCCGGCTCGGCGCAGGAGGGGGCGGGTGTTCCCAGCGGCGCGCCATTGGCGCCATACACCGGCGCCGTACCGGAGGTGGAGAAGCGTTTGACGGCGCCAAAGTCCGATACATAGTTGCGGTCGTTGAGCATCTGCATCTGGTCGTTCTTGTTGTAGCGCGCCCAGACATTGAGCTCGTTGCTCACCTTGAACTGGGCCGTCAGTTCGGCGCTCGAGCGTTCGTGGTCGCGCGTCCAGATGCCGTAGCGCGGCAGGCCCGGCGAATAGTCGAACCATTGGCTGTCGCAGGCGGTGCGGTCGGCGCCGGTCAGGGCGGCGCAGCCGGCCTTGCTGGTGACCGCCGAGGCGCGCGGATTGAGGCTGGGATTGGTCTTCTCGGCCGACTGGTCCCAGTCGCGGAAATAGCGCCAGTTACTGTTGCGCACATAGTCGTTCTGGGTGTAGACCTTGTCGTACACGACATTGGCCATCAAGCCGAGGCGGCCATCGAGGAAACGGTCGGCCCACAGGATGCTGGCGCGTGGCTGCATGCCGCCGCGGTTGGTGCTATGCTCGCCTTCCAGCTTGGTGACCAGGGTGCGGGTCTTGAAGTCCAGCGGCAGATTGGTCTTGATGCTGACGGTACCGCCGATGCCGCCTTCGGTCTGGTCGGCGGTGACGCCCTTGAACACGTCGATCGATTTGATGAGTTCGGCGGGCAGCTCGCGCAATTCCGCGCCGCGGCCAGCCGTGCCGTTGGTGCTCAGCACCGACAAGCCATTGATTTCAATGCGATTCAGATTGGCTTCCACGCCACGAATATTGACCTGCGAGCCTTCGCCGAAGTCGCGCGACAGCTGCACGCCGGTCACGCGCGAAAGTGCCTCGCCCACATTCTTGTCTGGAAATTCGCCGATATCTTCCGCCACGATCGAATCGACCACCGTGCTGGCGTTCTTTTTGCGGTCGATGGCGGACGCCACCGACTGGCGCGTGCCGGACACGACGACGACGTTTGCGGTATCGCTATCACGATCTTGTGCGGCGGGAGCCTGCTGTGCGCTGACGCTCTGCGAGGCCAGCAAAGCCAGTGCCGCGGCAACCGAGGAAGCGCAGAGGGTGGGGCGGATAAGTCGATTCTTGCGGTAAGTCGAGTACATTAACTTGTCTCCAGAGTTGGCTGCTTATCAGGGCGAATGAAGAATTCGCCCGCCAAATTCTAGAGACTCGACCCGCCGTAAAACCATCGCACGGGCAAATGCTCAAGAAACTGAGTGTTAATACACTAATAGTGTCCAAGTTACAACGATTAAACTTTTTCCGTCCAAAGTGGGAGTACACTTTGGGATCGCTATCATTGCCTTAAGCGGCGCAACAGGTCGAGCAGCACCTGGCCGGCGATGTCCGCGTCGTCGGCGTTCATGGTTTCCAGCCGGTTGTGGCTGATGCCGCCATTCCCGCACCGCACGAACAGCATGGCCACCGGCGTGATAGCCGCCATGGCCATGGCATCGTGCCCGGCGCCCGACGGCAGATCGAAGCGCGGCAGACCGGCACGTTCGATCGCCGCGCCCAGCTGGTCCATCAGCCACGGGGCGCATGGCGCGGCCCGCGCCGCGACGATCCGCTCGATTGACGACTCGATCCTGCGCCGCGCGCAAATGGCCGAAATCCCCTCGAGAACATCGTTGACGGCGGCCGTGCGCACCGCATCGTCGGCCGCGCGGATGTCCAGCGACAGCGTGCACTGGCCGGGAATCACGTTCGCCGAACCGTTGGGGACCTGCAGCTGTCCGACCGTGCCCACCAGCGACGGCGCGCGCGCACAGCGCTGTTCCACCAGCAGCACGATCTCGGCTGCGGCCGCCGCCGCGTCGCGCCGCATCGACATCGGGGTGGTCCCGGCGTGGCTGGCCAGCCCGGTCAAGGTAAGCAGATAGCGCGAGCTGCCTGCGATCGCCGTGACGACGCCGAGCGGCAGGCCATGCTCCAGCAGCACCGGGCCCTGCTCGATATGAATCTCGACAAAGCCGAGCAGATCGCCGGGTTTGCGCGCAATGGCCGCGATTGCGGCCGGATCGTGTCCGGCGGCGGTCAGCGCGCTGCGTACGGTAATGCCATCGGCATCGGCACGGTCAAGGAGCGCCATGTCGAACTGGCCGGTCAGCGCGGTGCTGCCCAGGAAGGTGCTCTTGAAGCGCACGCCTTCTTCTTCCGCGAAGCCGACGATTTCAAGGTGATAGGGCAGGCGCTCACCCTGTTCGTTCAGGTGCTTGACGACGGCGGTTGGCAGCAGGATGCCGAGCCGGCCATCGTACTTTCCGCCATCGCGCACGGTGTCGTAATGGGAGCCGGCGATGAGCGTTCTGGCGCCTGGATCGCTGGAGGCGTATCGGCCCACTACATTGCCGACCGCATCGATGTGGACCTGCATGCCGGCTTCGCGCATCCACTGCGCCAGCCGATCGGCGGTGCGGCGGTGTACCGGCGTCATGTAGG
>CBFGOU010000281.1:0-6328 GCA_965650445.1 uncultured Oxalobacteraceae bacterium
AACCTGCGACCAACGGATTAAAAGTCCGCTGCTCTACCAGCTGAGCTAACGACCCGAAAGAGGCAGCATTATAGCCTGTGATTTCAATTTCCGCTAGGCAGATTTTTCATCAGGCAGATTTTTCATCCGTGCCGCGTCACACCAGCGCGGCGGTCACTTTCAGCACTTCCTCCGCCGTCGTCACGCCCTCGATGATCTTGTGCGCGCCGGCGATGCGCAGCGGCTTCATGCCGTCGGCGATGCTCTGCTGGCGCAGGGCGACAAGGTCGGTTTCCTCGGCGATCAGGCGGGTAAAGCCTTCCGTCACGGTCAGCAACTCGTAGATGCCGGTGCGGCCACGGTAGCCGGTCTGGCGGCATTCCGGGCAGCCGATCGGCCGGTACACCGTGGCCGGTTTGGGGATCTTCCAGGCGCCGCCGATGCTGTGCCACACTTCGTCGCTGATGGCCCCGTCCGGCGCCTTACAATGCGCGCACAAGGTACGCACCAGGCGCTGCGCCATGATGCCGATCAGCGTCGCTTCGAGCAGGTAGTACGGCACGCCCAGTTCCAGCAGGCGCATCACGGCCGAGGGCGCGTCGTTGGTGTGCAGGGTCGACAGCACCAGGTGGCCGGTCAGCGCCGCCTGGATCGCCATTTCGGCCGTGCCCAGGTCGCGCACCTCGCCGACCATGATGATGTCCGGATCTTGCCGCATCAGCGCGCGCACGCCGTCGGCGAAGGACAGGTCGATGCCGGGCTGCACCTGCATCTGGTTGAAGGAGGCTTCGACCATTTCGATCGGGTCTTCCACCGTGCACACGTTCACTTCCGAGGTGGCCAGCGCCTTGAGCGTGGTGTACAAGGTGGTGGTCTTGCCCGAGCCGGTCGGCCCGGTCACGAGGATGATGCCGTGCGGGCGGTTGGTCAGGTAGTCCCAGCGGGCCGCGTCGTCCGGTGGAAAGCCCAGTTCTGGCAAGGTCTTGACGACCACGTCCGGATCGAAAATCCGCATCACCAGTTTTTCCCCGAACGCGGTCGGCAATGTCGACAGGCGCAGTTCGACTTCCTGGCCGCCATTGGTGCGGGTCTTGATGCGCCCATCCTGCGGGCGGCGTTTTTCGATCACGTCCATCCGCCCCAGCAGTTTGATGCGCGCCGTCATGGCGATCATCACCACTGCGGGCACCTGATACACCTGATGCAGCACGCCATCGATGCGGAAACGGATCACGGCGATCTCGCGCTTGGGTTCGAGGTGGATGTCGGATGCGCGCTGTTCGAAGGCGTATTGCCATAGCCAGTCGACGATGTTGACGACGTGCTGATCGTTGGCGTCGACCTGCTTGTTGGACTTGCCCAGCTCGACCAGCTGTTCGAAGTTGTTGCGCAGCGCGAGGTCCTGGGCGTTCGATTTATTGGCGTCCTTGATGGACTTGGCCAGGCTGAAGAACTGCGAAATGTATTGGGCGATGTCGAGCGGGTTGGCGAACACCAGCTGAACCTTGCGGCGCGAGATCTTGGCGATCTCGCTTTCCCATTCGATGTTGAACGGTTCGGCGGTGGCCACCACCAGGGTCGAGCCGGTCAGTTCCACCGGCAAAATATTGAAGCGCGCGGCGTAGCTGGCGGACATGACGTCGGCCACTTTGGTGAAGTCGATCTTGAGCGGGTCGATGCGGATGAAGCTCAGCCCGACCTTGGCCGCTGCCCATTCGGACAGCAGGTCCAGGGTCATCAGGCGGTGCGGCGGCAGGGCCGAGATCAGCTTGCATTGCGCCACGGCCGACAGCGGGTGCATGGAGCCGACCGCGTTCTTGAGGATGGCCTGGGCCTGTGCGTACTGGGCCTTGACGTTATCTTTCTCGACGATGCCATCGGCCAGCAGCCACGAGAAGATCGCTTGCAGGTCGAGCGTGCGCGGCGCTTTTGGCCTGGCAGGTGGGGGAACCGGTTTGTCGGCGGCGGCATTCTGGTCTGCGTTCAAGCGGTTCTCCGTGTGCGCTGGCGCGGTTTAGGCAGCGGCTGCCTTGATGCCCTTAACCCAGGATTTGGCGGGCAGTCTGGTGGCCGCGACGATCTGCGCGGCGCGCGTGGCCAGGGCGTCGAAGTCGAGCGCGGGACGGTCGCGGAAGCAGATCGCCACCACATTACCATCATGCACTTCAGGCAGGCAAATGACGTGGCCGAAGCCGAATTTCATGGCCTTGAGGTTTTTGGCAAAGCTGGGGTGATCGCCAAACAGGTTCACCGTCATGATGCCGTTCGGCTTGAGGCAGTCGTTGCAGGCGCGGTAGAACTCGGCCGTGTCGAGCACCGGACCCTTGGCGGTGGCGTCGTACAGGTCGCACTGGAGCACGTCGAAGGCGCCGGCGTTGGCCGGGTCGTTGACGAAGTCGAGCGCGTCCATTTCCAGTACGTTCAGGCGCTCGTCGTCGGGCGGCAGCTTGAACATCGATGCGCAGATGCCGATGACCGAGGCGTTCAGTTCGACGGCGGTGACCCTGGCGTCGGGGAACTGGCGGTAGCAGAATTTGGTGAGGGTAGCGGTGCCCAGGCCAAGCTGGGCGATCGCGCCGGGCTGCTCGATGAACAGCATCCAGGCCATCATCTGCTGGGCGTATTCGAGTTCGGGCCAGTCGGGCTTGCGGATGCGCATCGCACCCTGGACCCATTCGGTGCCGAAATGCAGGTAGCGCACGCCGTCCTGTTCGGACAGCGTGACGGGGGCAAACTTGGGCTTGCGGGATGGACGGCGCGAGGACTCGGCTTGTTCGATGGATTTGCGTTTAATGAGCATGGGCTATTATCGATGGATGCCTTGCTCTTGCGCAAGCGAAGATACCTCGCGCGCGGCCGTCAACGGAATTCGTCGGGCTGGACCGACACGCGCAGGCGCACCCGTTCGCCAGGGTCGCGCTGCATCGTGCTGGTATAGCTGTGGCCGCGGTAATCGTAGGTGACGTCGTAGCCCACGGTGCGCGATTCCCATGCGTCGACGGTGCGGCACTGGCGCACGGCCTGTTCCTGGATGTCTTGCGGCTGGGCCACCTGGCGGCCATCGTTTTGCACGCGGTCGCCCACGACGGCACCGGCAATCGCGCCGGCTGCGGTCGCTGCCGCACGGCCGTTGCCGCCGCCGACCTGGTTGCCGAGGAGGGCGCCGGCAATGCCGCCGATGATGGAGCCGCTGGCACTGCGCTGTTGCTGCTGCTGAACAGGCACTTGCACGTATTCGGTCTTGCATTCCTGGCGCGGCTGGCGGATCTGTTCCACGCGCGGCTGCACCCGGAGCACGCGTCCGTAATCTTCGAAATCGGCAGCCTGGGCCACCGGCAGGGCGCATATTGCGGTCGCGGCCAGTAAGCAGTAAATATGCAGCTTCATAATCTTCCTCGTGAGCGTGAACCTGTTGGACATTACCGGAGCGGTACGGTTCTATATTAGACGCGCCATGCCGAACTTTGCGATCCCTGTGGCAACAAAATGTAACAGCTGCGCAAGGGCGCCGGGTTCGGCCGGAGAATGCTCCGCAGAGGGGAAGCGGTGGGTTTTTCGATAATTCATCCCCATTTATTACAAATATTGCGTTACGAATCACATTCGGGTTGATTCGGCAAGCGCAAAACGTTACCCTTACACGATTAGGGGGTATATTGGCGGGTGGCAATGATCGAACATCGGCAGATAGAAGGCGGTGCAATACCGACCATACCAGGACCACTTGAGGGAGATATGAGTTTATTGATAACGGTTCCGCCCAATCTTGTGCAGTCCATTCGTGCTTTCCGTGTTGGAGAGCTGCAGGAAGAAGCCGGTCGCCTCGGCCAACATTTTCTTTACGCGCATTGCGCCGATACCCTGACCAAGCAGCAGGTCTGCGCCCGCATCGGCGAGAACTTTCATTTCCCTAAGCCTTACAGCAAAAATTTCGATGCCCTGCGCGAGTCGCTGACGGAAACCGTCAACAAGGCCGGGCCGCAGCCGGGCTTCATCGTCGTCATCGAACAATTGCCGAACACCCAGAAATTCGACAAGGAAGCCCGCGAAACCCTGCTCGACGTGTTCCGCGACGCGGCCGATTACTGGGCCGAAAAGAAGGTCCCCTTCCGGGTGTTTTACTCCTTCGTGTAAGTCTCCGGCGGCGTGGTGCGCCGCAACATTTCTTGCCCGCATTCTTGGTCGCCCATGCGGCACAAGGTACAATGCGCGCTATGAAAAATATTGTGATCCTCATTTCCGGCCGCGGCAGCAACATGGAAGCCATCGTCCATGCAGCCAAGTCGGAGCAGTGGCCGGCGCGCATCGCGGCAGTCATCAGTAACAAGGCGGACGCCAAGGGGCTGGAGTTTGCCGCCTCGCACGGCATCGCCACCGCCGTCGTTTCCAACAAAGACTTTTCCAGCCGCGAAGCCTTCGACGCCGCGCTGCAGGAAGCCATCGACCGCTTTGCCCCCGATCTGGTGGTGCTGGCCGGATTCATGCGCATCCTCACGGCCGGGTTTGTCGAGCATTATGCCGGCCGCCTGCTCAATATCCACCCGTCGCTGTTGCCGCTGTTCCCCGGCTTGCATACCCATCAGCAAGCCATCGATGCCGGCGAGCAGCGCCACGGCGCCACCGTGCACTTCGTCACCGCTCAGCTCGACCATGGTCCGGTGGTCGCCAAGGCCGAGGTCGACGTGTTGCCGGGCGATACGGCCGATACCCTGTCCGCCCGCGTGTTGGTGCAGGAACACAAGCTTTACCCTTACGCAGTCCGCCTCTTCATCGAAGACCGGCTCACGATCGTCAATGAAGAGGTGCGCATCGCCGATGCCGCGCCGTCCGCCACCACCAGTAATTAAGGAATACCATGAGATTGCCACCAGCCATCCTTGGCAATACGGAAGAGGTATTGCGCGAGATTTTGCGGTTCACCGCGCCGGCCGATACCACCTTGTCGCGTTACTTCAAGGATCACCCACGCCTGGGTTCGCGTGAACGCGGCGCCGTGGCCGAGGGCATTTATGCGATTTTGCGCAATAAATCCTTCTTCACCGACTTTGCCGAAGCGGGCAGCAGCCCGACCATGCGCCGCCTGACCATCATGGGCCTGGCCGAAGCCGTGGGCGCCGATGCGCTGGGCGGGCTGACGGAAGAAGAGGCGGCGTTCCTGGAGCGTATCGCCCAGATCGACCGCAAACTGATGCCGGTGCAGATGCGCACGAATTTGCCGAAATGGCTGTTCGACAAATTCGTCGCCCAGTATGGCGAAGAGGAAACCCTGCAACTGGCCGAAGCGCTGAACAAGCCGGCGCCGCTGGATTTGCGCGTCAACACCGTCAAGGCCAATCGCGACGAGGTCATGGCCGAGCTGGCCAAGGCGCCGATCGTGGCCGAACCGATGCCGTATGCCCCGCTGGGCTTGCGCGTGCACAAGAAGCCTGCGCTGCAGAATCTGCCGCTGTTCAAGAATGGCGCCATCGAAGTGCAGGACGAGGGCAGCCAGGTGCTGTCGCAGATCGTTGGCGCCAAGCGCGGCGAGATGGTGGTCGACTTCTGCGCCGGCGCGGGCGGCAAGACCCTGGCCCTGGGCGCGCTGATGCGTAACACCGGCCGCCTGTATGCCTTCGATGTGTCCGAAAAGCGCCTCGCCAAGCTCAAGCCGCGCATGGCGCGCAGCGGCCTGTCGAACGTGCATCCGGTACTCATCGCGCATGAGCGTGATGCCAAGATTAAACGCCTGGCCGGCAAGATCGACCGCGTGCTGGTCGACGCGCCGTGCAGCGGCCTGGGAACCCTGCGCCGTAATCCAGACGTGAAGTGGCGCCAAAAACCGGATGCCATCGGCGAAATGCAGCAGAAGCAGGCGGCCATCCTGGACGGCGCGGCACGCCTGCTCAAGGGCGGTGGCCGGCTGGTGTATGCCACCTGCAGCCTGCTCGATGAAGAGAATGACCGAATCGTCGAGCAATTCTTGGCGGACCACGACGACTTCGTGCTGGTGCCAATGAACAAGGTGCTGGCGGAACAGAAAATCGATCTGGAGATGGGCGACTATCTCAAGCTGTTGCCACACAAGCATCAAACCGACGGCTTCTTCGCCGCCGTGCTGGAGCGCAAGCCGATGCCGGCCAAGGCGCCCAAGGCCAAGCCGGCTGACGCTGCCGAGGCGGACGAGGGCGACGCCGAATAAGCATGGCCAACGCGCTCCCGCTATCGAACCTGTTGACCGAACTGTTCGCGGATTTCCGCGATCCTGGTTTTTCATGGCAAGTGGCGGCCATCCTCGGCTGCGTCCTTGCGGGCTGGTGGCTGGCGCGCCTGCTGCGCAATGCCGTGGTGGCGCGCCGCACCGGTGGCGAGG
>CBFGOU010000282.1:0-6286 GCA_965650445.1 uncultured Oxalobacteraceae bacterium
GGCGAACTCGGGCGACTCGCCACCCTTGACGTAGTCCACCATGCCCTTCGGCGTGCCCAGACCGGTGACGAAGACCTTGCCGGTCTTGCTCTGCGAGCGGACCGTATCCGCAGCGGCCACGATGCCGACCGTGGTCGGGGCGATGATGGCTTTCAGATTCGGGTTGCTGCGCAACAGGCCGATCGCTTCGCGGTAGCTTTTATCCGACTGGTCGTCGCCATAGACGGTCGCCACCAGTTTGAGCTTGTTGTATTCCGGCTTTTCCAGCAGCTTTTTCATCACGCCGATCCAGATATTCTGGTTCGTCGCCTGCGCCGAGGCCGACAAAATGGCGATCTCGCCCGCGCCGCCGATGGCGTCGGAGGCCATCTGGATCTGCTTTTCACCGATCAGCTGCGCATTCGACGGATTCAGTTGCATCAGGCGGCCTTCCTTGGCCAGGCCGCTGTCGAACGAGATCACCTTGATCCCGCGCTTCATGGCTTTCTGGGCAATCGGCACCAGCGCGTTCGGATCGTTGGCCGAAATGACGATGGCGTCGACTTTCTGGCTGATCAGCGCATTGATGATTTCGATCTGGCCTTCCGCGCTCGGCGAGGTCGGGCCGGTGTAGATGATTTCGGTGTTACCCAGTTCCTGGGCGGCTTCCTTGGCGCCCTCGTGGGCGGCATCGAAGAAGCCATTGCCGAGGTTTTTGACAACCATGGCAATCTTTACTTTTTCATTTTTCTTTTCGCAGCCGGCCATCGCGCCCAGCAGGCTGACGGCAATGGCCGCCGCCAGAACTTTTTTCAGCAGCATGCGTTTCGAATGCAGGGTATCGATCAATGCGAAATCTCCGTTTGGAAGAGGGCGCTGGACTGGAGGTCGAACGCGGGCGTATAGGCGTTGCTCATCATGGGGGCGGGCACGGCTTCGGGCGCCACCGTCACCACTTTCACGCCAGCCTGCTCGAGCAGCTGCACGGCGCTGTCGGACGCGTTGGTATCGGTAATGACGGTGGAAACGCGGTTCAGGCCGCACAGGATCAGGCCGGCCTTCTTGGCGAATTTGGAACTGTCGGCCAGAACGATCAATTCCTCGGCCTGGCTGATC
The DNA here is from genome assembly GCA_965650445.1 of uncultured Oxalobacteraceae bacterium. GTDB lineage: Bacteria > Pseudomonadota > Gammaproteobacteria > Burkholderiales > Burkholderiaceae_D > Telluria_A. The sequence continues at coordinate 1,096 of CBFGOU010000282.1, forward strand.
AGGCGCTTTTCGGCCTGGATCAGCAGCGGATCGGCTTCCATCAATCCCAGCAGGGACAAGCCGTACACGCTCATGAACATCTTGGCGGCGTAATGGTGCTGGGTGATGTCGTTGTCGAACGGGCTGAGAATGACGTTCTGTTCGCGGTAGACCTTGCCGCCGGGGAGAATGATCTCGTTTTCGCTCGACACCAGCAGGCGTTCGGCCATCAAAAACGAATTGGTCAGGATCTTGAGGTGCTTGTCGACCAGGAATTCGGCCATCATGAAGGTGGTGGTGCCACCGTTAATGATGATCGTTTCGCCTTCCGTGCACATGCCGCAGGCGTAACGGGCAATCGCGCGTTTGCGCTCGGCGAAGCATTGAATATTGTTCTGGAAGGTTTCGCTCGACAGGGCGAACGAGCGTTTTTTCTGCTGCAGGTTTTCGGCGCCGCCGCGGGTGCGGGTGAGCAGATTGCGCGCGGCCAGCCAGCTGATATCGCGCCGGACCGTGGCCGGCGAGGCATTGAGCCATTCGACCAGTTGCTGAACCGTCGCCGTATTATGTTCGGCGAGCAGCTTCAGCAAACGCTTGCGACGTTTGTGATTCACCATTTCTGTCTCCTATTTATGCCGTCTGTGCTGCTTGCGGCTTTGATCATGGTCCTCTCTGGAATGAGCGCCTTGTCAACAGCAAGACTAATCATTCCGCTCAAGCCGGTCAATCACAGATTGATCACGTTGGTGATTATTTCCGGCCAACGAGCCGCAACCGAGCGCGAATCGATCATCATTCTGATTATTCCGATACTGCTCATGATATTGATTACTAGAGCATTGACTCGCATTGGCTGCTGATTTCTACTGGGCGCAGTCGCTTTTTGGCAGGTGAATGATCAATCCATCGAGCGAAAAGAACGCCAAATTAATTTACGGAGATAGCATGACCGCATTGAATGAAACGACGCCGAAGTTACCGATCGCCTCGCTGTGGGACGACGCCAAGGCTGCCACGCTGAGCGAACCGGAACTGCTGCTGTACCGTTCGAACCTGCTCGGCTCGGACCTGCGCATTACCAACTTCGGCGGCGGCAATACCTCGGCCAAGATCGATATGACCGATCCGCTCAGCGGCGAGCAGGTCGAGGTACTGTGGGTGAAGGGCTCCGGCGGCGACCTGGGCAGCATCAAGCTGGACGGTTTTTCGACCCTGTACATGAGCAAGCTGCACGCGCTCAAGGGCCGTTACCGCGGTCTGGAGCATGAAGACGAGATGGTGGCCTATCTGCCGCACTGCACCTTCAACCTGAACCCGCGCGCGGCCAGTATCGACACCCCGCTGCACGCTTACATCAACCGCAAGCACGTCGACCACATGCACCCGGACTCGGTCATCGCGATTGCCGCCTGCAAGAACAGCGAGGCGCTGACCCAGAAGATCTTCGAAGGCGAACTCGGTTGGCTGCCATGGCAGCGTCCTGGCTACGACCTCGGTCTGAAACTCGAAGCGCTGTCGAAGGCCCAGCCAAACCTGAAGGGCATCATCCTGGAGGGCCACGGCCTGTTCACCTGGGGCGACAGCGCCAAATCGTGCTACGAAACCACGCTGGCGATCATCAAGCGCGCCGAAGACTGGCTCGCGGCCAACGTCCGGCAGCCTTCGTTCGGCGGCCAGAAAGTGCAGTCCCTGCCGGCCGAACAGCGCGCCGCGCTGGCCGCCAGGCTGATGCCTCTGCTGCGCGGCAAAATCAGCAAGGACGAGTACAAGCTGGGTCACTTCGACGACAGCGCCACCGTGCTCGACTTCGTCAACAGCGCCGACCTGGAGCCGCTGGCGGCCCTGGGCACCTCGTGCCCCGACCACTTCCTGCGCACCAAGATCCGTCCTTACGTGATCGCTTTCGACCCGGCCAATCCCGACGTCGACGCCGTCGTCGCCGGCCTGGATGCCGGGCTGGAAGCCTACCGCGCCGAGTACGTGGCCTATCACACCCGCTGCAAGCGTCCCAACAGCCCGGCCGTGCGCGACGCCAATCCGATCATCTACCTGATTCCTGGCGTGGGCATGCTGTCGTTCGCCAAGGACAAGGCCACCGCGCGTATCGCCGGCGAGTTCTACGTCAACGCCATCAATGTGATGCGCGGCGCGAACGGCGTCGACACCTATGTCGGCCTGCCGGAACAGGAAGCCTTCGATATCGAATACTGGCTGCTTGAAGAAGCCAAGCTGCAGCGCATGCCGAAGCCGAAGTCGCTGGCCGGGCGCGTCGCCCTGGTTACCGGCGGTGGCGGCGGCATCGGCCAGGCGGTGGCACGCCAGCTGCTGGCCGAAGGCGCCTGCGTCATGCTGACCGATATCGACCAGGAAGCCCTGGACGGCGCCTACGAAGCCCTGCTCAAGACCGGCGGCAAGGATGCCATCGCCGTGCACAAGGCGAACATCACCAGCGAGCAGGATGTCGAAGGCATCCTGGCCGCGACCGCGCTGCGTTTCGGCGGCATCGACCTGCTGATCTCGAACGCCGGCATCGCCTCGTCGGCACCGCTGGAAGACACCACGCTGGAAATCTGGCAGCGTAACCAGGACATCCTGGTCACCGGCTACTTCCTGGCCAGCCGCGCCGCCTTCCGCATCATGAAGCAGCAGGAACTGGGCGGGTCGATGGTCTTCGTGGCCTCGAAAAACGGCCTGGTTGCATCAAGCGGCGCATCGGCCTACTGCACCGCCAAGGCCGCTGAATTGCACCTGGCACGCTGCGTCGCCCTGGAAGGCGCCAACTACGGCATCCGCGTCAACGTGGTCAATCCGGACGCGGTGATCCGCGGCTCGCGCATCTGGGACGGCAAGTGGAAGCAGGAGCGCGCCCAGTCGAACAAGATCGGCGAGGACGATATCGAAGAGTTCTACCGCAAGCGCAGCATGCTCAAGCTGTCGGTGCTGCCGGAAGATATCGCCGAAGCGGTGTATTTCCTGGCCAGCGACAAGTCGGCCAAGAGCACGGGTAACATCATCAACGTCGACGCCGGCAACGCCGCCGCGTTCACCCGTTGATTCAATAAGAACGACAAGCGGGGGCCGTATGCGCCCCCGCCGGTCCACAGGAGACATGACATGAACAAACCAATCGACGCCGGACTGGTCGCGGAACTGAACGCGAAGGCCCAGGCCAATCTGGAAGCCGACTACGTGGCGCTGGGCGGCATGCTGGCCCGCCGCGGCCTGGATATCGAAAAGCTGACCGCGCTGGCGCAGACCTTCGCGGTGGCCCTGCCGAGCTGGGGCGCCGGCACCGGCGGTACCCGCTTCGCGCGCTTCCCCGGCAAAGGCGAACCGCGCAATGTGTTCGAAAAGCTGGACGACTGCGGCGTCATCCACCAGCTGACCAACGCCACCCCGACCGTGTCGCTGCACTTCCCATGGGATAAACCGACCGACGCCAAGGAACTGCGCGACTACGCGGCCAACCTGAACCTGGGCTTCGACGTCGTCAACTCGAACACCTTCCAGGACCAGCAGGGCCAGGCCCACACCTACAAGTACGGCAGCCTGACGGCCCAGAGCGCGGCAGCGCGCGAGCAGGCCGTGGCGCATAATATCGACTGCATCGAGATCGGCAAGACGCTCGGCTCCAAGGGCCTGACCGTGTGGGTCGGCGACGGCTCCAACTTCCCCGGCCAGAACAACCTGCGCGGGTCGCTGGAACGCTATCTGGACAGCATGCGCGGCATCTACGCGGCGCTGCCGGACGACTGGCAGGTCTACATCGAGCACAAGCTGTTCGAACCGGCGTTCTACGCCACCACCATCGCCGACTGGGGAACCAGCTTCGCCTGCGCCCAGCAGCTCGGTCCGAAGGCCAAGTGCCTGGTCGACCTGGGTCACCACGCGCCGAACACCAATATCGAAATGATCGTGGCGCGCCTGGCGCAGTTCGGCAAGCTCGGTGGCTTCCACTTCAACGACAGCAAGTACGGCGACGACGACCTGGATTCGGGCAGCATCAATCCGTTCCAGCTGTTCCTGATCTTTAACGAGCTGGCCGACGTGGACCTGCGCGACGGCGGCGCGCGCAACCTGGCCTACATGCTGGACCAGTCGCACAACGTGACCGATCCGATCGAAAGCCTGATGAGCAGCGCCATGGAGGTGCAGCGCGCCTTCATCCAGGCCGCGCTGGTGGACCGCGCCGCGCTGGCGCAGTACCAGGAGCAGAACGACGTGCTGCAGGCCGCGCAAACGCTCAAGCACGCCTTCCGCACCGACGTCAGCGCCATCCTGGCGATGGCGCGCGTGCGCTCCGGCGCCGCCGCCGATCCTGTGGCCGCGTACCGCAGCAGCGGTTACCGCGACCGTGCCGCCTCGGCACGTCCAGCCAAGGCTGGCGCAAGCAGCAGCGGTATCGTCTGACCGCAGGGCGCGCGCGGGCAGGCCCGCGCGCGCCCTCGTGGTTCTTGAAAGCCGAATTCCAGGAGCTTCATCCATGCGCATGCGCCTTCCGCGCTACGCCGCCATTCGCCTCATGGCCGCCGCCGCGTTTTGCAGCCCGGGCGCAGAGGGCGCCGTGCCGCCGCATCCCCTTCCCACCGTATCGAATTCCATTGGCGAAGCCGCCGCCCATTTCGCCACGCCGCCGCTGGACGCGCGTCCGCTGCTGCGCTGGTGGTGGTTCGGACCGGCCGTCGTCAAGCCGGAGCTCGAACGCGAAATGAACGCCATGAAGCAGGGCGGCTTCGGCGGTTTCGAGATCCAGCCGGTGTATCCGATGGAGCTGGACGACCCGGCGCGCGGTATCCGCAACGTGCCGTATATGTCGCCCGATTTCCTCGACGCCGTCGCGTTTGCGAACCGCAAGGCGCGCGAACAGGGCCTGCGCGTGGACGTGACGCTCGCCAGCGGCTGGCCGTATGGCGGACCGCACATCAGCGCCCAGCAGGCGGCCAGCCGCCTGCGCGTGCACGCCGTCGAGGTGCCGGCGGGCAGCGCCACGGCGCCGCTGCCAGCCATCATGAGCGGCGAAAAGCTGCTGGCCACCTTCATCGGCAGCGGCAGCGCCAACAATCCGGACAACGCGTCGCTGACCCTGTTCGAGGCGGCAGGCAGCGGCAACGGCCGCATCGCCGTCAAGCCGGCCAGTGAGGCGCGCGTGCTGGTGTACTACCTGGCCAGCCGTACCGGCCAGCAGGTCAAGCGCGCCGCGCTCGGCGCCGAA